>PNAR01000057.1 GCA_003169715.1 Acidobacteriaceae bacterium
GAGTGTCGCCAGAATAGAAATCATGCGGATTTTCACCGGGGCTGGCTCGTCTCTTTGTTTCCATGCCCGCATCGCCAGCAACACCAGCAAGGCGATGATGAGCGGAAGGGTGATTCCGAAGTTGATCACCCAAAATTGCACGAAGTGATTCAGCGTCCCGAAGAATCCAGACACCGGCGCTGTGACCGTCGCGGGTTGACTGGCAAAAGCCGCGAGCGGACGGGCGAAATCGCCGTTGTTCTGGACCCAGCCCGGGTTCCAGTGCATGACGGATCCCGCATGAAAGTGATCGGTGATGAGCCACACGAAAAACGTTGCGGGCAAAAAGGCCGCACCGGCCAGGAAGGCCAATTGCATGCGGGCACGGGCATTCAGGAAAAAGAACAGGAACAGGAGAACAACGCTGAGCGCCATGAAAGTGTGAACATGGAAGAGAGGCATGGAGGCGTAGAGCGTTAATTCCACCCAAAACGGGAGGGGCGGTCGGGCCGGCTCCGCTGTGCCTGAGGCGTCGGTTCGCGGGAAAAATTTCGCGCGCCAATGGTAAAGCAAGAGGAGACCGGCGGGCAAGGCGTAGAGTAACCCGCGTTGCGTGACGAGCATTGTCAGAGCAAGGCTTTTCCAGCCGATATAATTGACGTCCTGGTAATCGTTCCACTGAAAGCTTTTGAACCATTGAAAACCGGCCAGACCGCCGTTGAAGAGGAAACCGGCAATTGTAAACGTTCCGCCCCAGCGATAAAGCGCATAACAGAGTGCGGCAGACGCGAGCAAGCCAACCCAGACAAGGCCGCGGATAACATCGATATCCAGGTACAGGAGGAGGGCGTTGAATAAGTCGATCCCGGCAGGGTACCTTAACTTGCTAAAGACGTAGATGGGGTTTTCCGGCCAGAGGGCCACGCCACTGGCGAAGTTCTTTATGTAAGTAAGATGGAGCGAAAGGTCGCCGAGATTGTTAGGGTTTTGGATCTTTAGTTCATTGCCGTCAATGAAGAGAACGTTGCAGAAAGAACGGAAGGCGAAGATGGCGAAAATGGCAACCACAAGCCAAAGCCAGATCAACCGATATCGTTGGGAGGCAGGGGCAACGACGGCCCCATCCTGGTCGCGGCGCCGAGCTGGTTTGGATTCCGGGGTTGAGTCGACGCCAGTGACATCCGGCGCATCCTCCTGTGGTGACGCATCGCGGGTTCTCCAATAGGCGAGAAGAGCGGCCGCCAGACCTGCAATCGCAGAAGAAATTGCGACCGTCTTGCTTAGACCGTGACCGGCGATCCCCCCCAGGAGGCCGCAAACAGTCGTCACGTTAACGAAAGTCAGTCCCGCCGACAGCCACTTCATATCGGTCGGTTAACGTCGAAGAGGATCATGGTGTTGCTGGTTTTCCAGTGAAATCCGGTCCCCGGTCCGGATAGAAGCTCTGGAAAACCTTCGCGCTTAAGTAAAGCTTGGAAGTGTCCTGATAAGGGCGAATGGTCAATGGCTCCGTGTAGTAGGAGCCGTGAAGCTTGCGTTCGACATCCGCGATTTTGTCCTGCTGCACAATGAGGAAATCACCGTCAACTTTGTCAGGCATATTGCCATTTTCATAGTAGCCGACTCTTGTAAAATCGCCCAGGATCCAGGGGAAAGGGTATGTGCTGCCCCGGATCAAGTGACCTGTCAGCTGGTAGTTAGTAGGGTCCCGCTTGGCCAGGGTTAGCAATGGCCGGGTTAACTTGTAGATGTCGTTGTAAGTCTGGACGTAGACATAGGGCTCCTCAAAGGTGCTGCAACGAAAGTAATTCAACCAGATGCTCATCCCCAATGAAGCGCAAAGCAGAAGACCTAAACTGGTATAGTAGGCCCCAACCATCAACCGGGCCATGGATGCGTCGTCCGTATCCTTGGGGGCCGAGCCGCCGCTCGTCGTGGTCGAGAGACGATACTTCGTGGGAACAATAAGCAGCACGGCGCCAAAAACGAAGAGAAGCGGCCAGACGATGGCGATGATGCACCACGGGGTCTTATAATGCACGATGCTGTAGGCGACCAGCGTCCCGACACCGTAGACCGCGAGGTAGCGCAAGGTGATGTTCTTGATAAACGGGCAATAGAAGGAGAAGAGGAGCCCAAAGAGCACCGGGAGTTCATACCTCGCGATCAGCCCGAAGAAGTAATACCAGGGTTTCTCGTGTCCGTTGCCATTCGAACCCGTCTTAGACCAGGTCGCGAAGGTTAGGTAAAGACCTTTCAACCCCGGCCAATTGAAGAAGGTGCCGGAATAAAAGAAAACGATCGCGGCGGCCCCGACCGCGACAACCAGCAGGAGGTCCAGATAAGTCCAGGTCTGCGGTGCGCTCCGGGCGTTCGGCACGCGATTCAGGAGGTGAGAAATCCAGGTGACCAACGCCGCCAGCACCGCGCAACCGATATGGATAATATATGTCTCCTTGGTCAGGATCATGCCGGCCAATCCCATGCCCAGGCACCAGAGATAATTCGCAGTGCCGCGCCGCCACAATCCGACCAGCCCCAGGATGAAAAGCATCGAGAAGAGCTGCAGCCAGATTTCGTGGATCGAATAGCGGCCGTAGAACACGAATCCAGGGGAGACAGCCATCGCGAGCGCTGCCAGCCGGCTTACATTGCGTCCGACGAACGGCTCGAATTTCATCGTGAGATGAACGCAAACGGCGCTGACCAGCGCCACGGGCAGGCGCAGGGCCCAGATGTTTCGCCCCAGCAATGTCTGTGCGAGGAAGAGAACGTAGAAATGAAGCGGGCCGTGAT
>PNAR01000499.1 GCA_003169715.1 Acidobacteriaceae bacterium
AAACGTTTTATCCGCACGAACGACCGCATTCGAGCCCGCGAAATTCGCGTGATTGGGGATGAAGGTGAGCAGATCGGAATTTTGACCCCCTTCGATGCACTAAAATTAGCCAAAGAAAAAAACCTGGACTTGGTGGAGATTTCGCCGACCGCTGTGCCTCCTGTTTGCCGGATCATGGATTATGGCAAATTTTTGTATCAGCAGGAGAAGAAAGAGCGTGAAGCCAAGAAGCACCAGAAAACTATTACGGTAAAAGAAGTCAAGTTTCGCATTAACGTGGATGACCACGATTACGAAACAAAAAAGAATCATGTTTTGAGGTTTCTCGACGAAGGCGACAAGGTCAAAGCCACGATCTTTTTTCGCGGACGCGAGATGACCCGCACGACATTAGGCCGTCAGATTTTGGAACGTCTGATAAAAGACGTGCAGGACAAGAGCATCGTAGAATTTCGTCCGCGGCAGGAAGGCAATACGCTGCATGCGATTCTCGCCCCCAAGAAAGACACCGGACAAAAGCCGCAGGCCGCCGTGCAGCAAACGCGAGCTTAGACTTTTTGCACTGAGAACCGAGAACTGAGAGCGGAAAATTGACGGCTCTCCCGAGGAAATATGCCGAAGCTGAAGACCCATAAAGGCGCCGCGAAGAGGTTTAAGAAAACAGCATCCGGAAAAGTAAAGCGCGGACATTCGCATTTGCGCCACATCCTGACCTCGAAGTCGAAGAAGCGAAAAAAGAAACTCCGCCAATCGATTCTGGTGAGCGATGCAGACACACCAAAAATTAAACGAATGATCCCGTACTAAGGTTTCCTTCGTGTACCTTAGTGTCCTCTGTGGTTGACAGAAGTTGATTTCTGAAACCGCTAAGACACAGCGCGCAGCTACACAGGCGCAAGGCGAGTGAAGAGGCACATCCTACCTCCAGCCGCCAGTAAATAGAAGTTAAAAAAAGGAGCATCACATGCCTCGTGTAAAACGCGGGTCGAAGCGCCGCGCCAAACGAAAAAAAATCCTTGACCGCGCGAGCGGTTATTTCCTAACCAAATCAAAACTCTACCGTTCTGCGAAAGAAGCCGTCGAGCGCGGACTTAAATTCGCTTACTCGGGACGCAAACAGAGAAAGCGCCAATACCGCTCACTCTGGATTGTGCGCATCGGGGCCGCCGCGAAACTGAGCGGCATGAGTTACAACCAGTTCATCCATGGCCTGAAAGTGGCTGGAGTGGAACTCGACCGCAAGATTCTCGCCGACATAGCCGTGAAAGATCCAGGAGCATTCAAGAGCCTCGCAGCCCAGGCGAAGACTGCAATCGCTGGAGCGGCGTAGATTTTGGGTACTCAGCACTTGGCCGTCAGCACCCAGCGGTCTTTTTGTTTCTTTGTCATTCCGAGGCGGCGTTAGCCGCAGAGGAATCTGCTTTTTTCGTACCGCTGTCCAATCATTCTAGCGAGGGTGGCTTGCCGAAAGAAAAGGCGTCGCTATACGCAGTCCCGAAGCTAAAAGCGTTTTCCGCTGCGACGCTCGGCAAAGCCGTCGAGAAATTGTTGGACGCGCTCACCGCCGAATCGAAGACAATTCCGGATGAAGCTACGTGGAAAACATTCCGCGATCGCTGGATGTCCCGCAACAACGGATTGCTCACCCAGGTCAACGATCTCTGGCTGAAAGCTGCGCCGAAAGAAGCAAAACGCGAGGTCGGACAGCTGGTCAACGAGTTAAAAAAACAGGTAGAGGTGAAAGTTGAGAATGTCCGGGCGTCTCTTTCGGCACTCGCTTCGGCACCCGGCGAAAAACCAAAAAAGCAGCAGACTCACGCCAGCGTGCAGCCTCCTCGCGGCGCAATTGATATCACCCTCCCCGGAATCCATCGCCCTTTCGGCGCCGAGCATCCCGTCATCAAGACCATGAACGAAATTGTTTCCGTCTTCCGCGATCTCGGCTACTCAGTTCAGGAAGGACCCGAAATTGAGACCGATTACTACAATTTCGAGGCGCTGAACTTCCCTCCAAATCATCCGGCACGCGACACGCAGGACACTCTGTTCATCGCCAATCAGGAATCGAAGCCCGCACGCGACCGGCTGTTGTTACGAACCCATACTTCTCCGGTGCAGATTCGTACCATGGAGAAGATGAGGCCGCCGCTACGGATCGTGATCCCCGGCAAAGTGCACCGCAACGATGCGCCCGACGCGACTCATTCGCCGATTTTCCATCAGGTCGAAGGATTGGCGGTTGATACAAATATCACTTTCTCCGATTTAAAAGGCACACTCGATCACGCCATGAAAGCGCTCTTCGGATCGAGCGTGAAAACGAGATTCTATCCATCGTTTTTCCCATTCACCGAGCCCAGCGCCGACGTCCAACTTTCTTGCATATTCTGTGGAGGTAAAGGATATCGCGACGGCAATCGGTGTCCCAACTGCAAAGCCAGCGGCTGGATCGAACTGCTTGGGTGCGGCATGGTTGATCCCAATGTTTTCGGCTTCGTGGATTACGATTCCACGAAAGTATCAGGATTTGCGTTCGGCATGGGCATCGAGCGGATTGCGATTCTGAAATATGGAGTGGATGACATTCAGTTGTTTTATCAGGGAGACGTCAGATTTTTAGAGCAGTTTCTTTAGTGGCTTCCAGCTTAAACCGATGAAATCGCGGGCGAGGGCGCCCGCGCCACACGTGCAAAATGAAACTTTCTCCTCAATGGCTGCGCGACTTCGTTGATCTGCAAGTCGAGCCAAAACAACTTGCTGAAGACCTCACGCTTGCTGGAATCGCCGTTGAATCCATCAGCGGCGAGGGTGACGGCACTCTCTTCGATATGGAAATCACAACGAATCGTCCGGACGCCATGAATCACTACGGCGTCGCGCGGGAATGTTCTGCTCTTTATAATCTTCCGCTCAAGGCGATTGAACCGAAACTTCCAGAGTCTGAATCCACCGAGAATTTTAAGATCGAAATTGAAGATAAAGATGGGTGCGCGAGGTACACCGCGAGAATTATTCGTGATGTCAAGGTTAAGAATTCTTCTGAGCTCATTTCGAAGCGTCTCTTAAGCGTGGACCAGCGCCCTATCAACAATATCGCCGACGCATCGAACTATACGCTTTGGGAGGTGGGTCATCCGACTCACGCGTTCGATCTGGATTTGCTCCGGGGCGGCAAGATTATCGTGCGGCGAGCCCGCGAGGGCGAGACACTGAAAACCCTCGACGGGGTGGATCGCAAACTTTCTCCGGAAGATTTGATCATCGCCGACGCGAAGAACCCCGTTGCTCTGGCAGGTGTGATGGGCGGGTTCGACACCATGATCACGGCGAAAACTAAAAACATTCTGATCGAATCCGCATGGTTTGATCCAGTCGCAATCCGAAAAAGTTCGCGGCGGCATGGACTGCATACCGATGCTTCCCATCGTTTCGAACGTGGCGCCGACTATGGCGCTACTTCGCTGGCTTGCGCTCGCGTCGCGCAACGAGTACTCGAATCGGCAGGCGGAAGGCTTCACGGAAATGAAATGGATGTCGTCGCCCGGTCCCTCGATCAAGCGCCAGTGCTTTTGCGAATGTCTGAGGTGCACCGCATACTTGGCGAAAAAATTGAGACCGACGAAGTTTTGCGAATCCTCCGGGCGCTCGGATTCGATCTCATTCCGGAGGCTGGACTCGAGACTGAGTTTACCGTTCAAATTCCAAGCTGGCGGCTTGATGTCGAACGCGAGATTGACTTCCTCGAAGAAATTGCGCGATTGCACGGCTACGACAAGTTTCCCAACATGCTACCGGCTTTTTCCGGAGCAGTCACAGAGGCCCCATCCACCGGAAAAGATCGCAAGCTTCGAACGACATTGCTAGCCCTGGGCTACAACGAAGCGATTTCGCAGACTTTTATCTCCCACGAAGATGCGGCCCAATTTTCGGAGGGTGCGGTCATTCAACTCGAAAATCCGCTTAGCGACGAAGCCTCAGTGATGCGCGATTCGATGGTTCCCGGCATGTTAAGTATGCTTGCGTACAATCTAAATCGCGGAACTGAAAACGTTCGTCTATTTGAAGCCGGACATGTTTTCGCAGCGTCGGCGGACAAGCCTGTAGAAACGAAACACATCTGCGT
>PNAR01000346.1 GCA_003169715.1 Acidobacteriaceae bacterium
GACGTGCAGATTGCCATGTCCGGCAAATCGATTGAGATCATCAATACCGACGCCGAAGGCCGCCTGGTCCTGGCCGACGGTCTCTATTACGCGCGCCAGCTCGGATGCACTCACCTGATCGACGCCGCTACCCTCACCGGCGCGGTGGTGGTCGCCCTCGGATCCATCAACGCGGGCATATTCGCCAACGACGACGCCATGTACAAGCGCTTCAGCCAGGCACTCGACAAGGCCGGCGAGAAAATGTGGCGCTTGCCGCTCGACGAAGAGTACAAAGAAATCATCCGCTCCAACATCGCCGACATCGTCAACTCCGGCGGACGCTGGGGAGGCGCGATCAGCGCCGCAATGTTCCTGAAAGAGTTTGCCGAGGACACGCCCTGGCTCCATCTGGACATCGCTGGCACGGCATGGATGGAAGACAGCAAGCCGTGGATTGCGAAGGGCCCGTCTGGAATCGCAGTGCGTTCCCTGATCGAGTTCGCGAGAGAATTTTCGTAACGCTGGACAGATGCTTCGAGCCACGCTGTCGGGTTCAAGCAACCTTTCAGGCCGTGCGGCATCTGATCGCCGCCGATGCATCCAGGTCGGCGCACACAGTTATTTTTTGAGGAGATTTATGAAACCCTTGTTCACGGTCGGGCTAATCGTCTTGATTCTGGGAATCATCTCGTTCTTCGTTCCCGTGCCGCACTCCGAACATCATGGCGTCAGCGCCGGTGATGTGCACATGGGCGTCACCACTCATCATGAAGATCGCGTGCCTCCAGTTATAAGCATTGTGCTGCTTGTTGTTGGCGCGGGATTGATGCTCGGCGGGCGGGGAAAAAGCTAACACTCACATCACGGCTGGAACCGCGATTCCCATTACCGACAGAACTCGCATTAACTCGCGCCGCACCACAAACACCGTCGCAAGAAGAAACTTCTTGCGCTCCTCATCCAGTTCCGCAAGTACGGGATACCGGTGATAGAAAACATTGAACAGTTGCGCCAGTTGAAACGCATGTTTTGCGAGATAAGCCGGTTCGGTGGTGGCAATCGCCTGGTCAACAACGTAGGAAGTCTTTGAAGCCGCCAGCCAAAGCGCCCAAAGATCATCTGTATCGGAACCGTTGAGATACTTGTCGAACTCCCCGGTAGAGACGTAGCTTGCTACGTCTTTTTCCAAAGTTTCCGGCTCGATACCCGCTTTGCGAAAAATATTCGTCGCCCTCACTGCGGCATATTGCGCGTACGGCCCAGTCTCACCTTCGAAGCTGAGTGCTTCTTTGAAATCAAATGCAATCACGGATTGCTTTGTGAACTTGAGCATGAAGTAGCGGAGTGCGCCGACCGCAATCTGTATAGCGATGGTAGATCGTTCTTCGTCGCTCAATTCGGGATGCCGCGAGTCTACTTCGGCTCTTGCCGAGGCGATGAGACGATCAAGCAGGTCGTCTGCTTTGACTCCGAACCCTTTTCGTCCGGAAACTTCAATGTACGGACGCTTGCTGTCTTCCTCGGACAACTCGTAACCCAATTCGGTCGCGCAGCGCGGGGTCAATGCAACCATTTCATAAGAAAAGTGAGTGTAATGATCGGCTTGATCGTTGTATCCCAAACCGCGCAATGCATCAACGACGGTGTTCTGCGCCTCGGACTGCCGGGCGTCAATCACGTTGTAGATTTCCGCGACATCTCCAAAGTGCGGATGATCTGGCACTCCATCTGTGCTCGATATCCAGCAATCATGGCCGTTCGGATAACGATAAAATTTCAGATATCCGAAATCGCGGCTCAACAATCCAAACTTCCACATGTGGTAGGCAATGTCTTTGCCCACATAGCCGACGGTTCCGTTCGAACGCACGATCACTTTTTGGTCTTCTTCGGAGACTTCGTCCAGCCGCACATCAACCTCTGACTTCAAGGGAACAATCGTTAGGATGTCTTCGTCTTTACGTATGGCGTCCGCATGTTCGGACTTAGCTGTCCCACCCCGCCGCATTACCCAGCAACCTTTGTTCTTGCCCTCGTTCTCGAAGAACAACACCCCGCCAGCTTTCAACTTCTCAAAAGCCGCATCCCAGAAGTGCAGCTTTAAAATTTCACTCTCTCGCGGCAGAAAGTCGTATTCAATATCGAGCCTGTCCATGGTTTCGAGGTGTCGCTTTAGAACAGCTACGGAAATCACGTCGGCGACGGCGGCGCTTTCGTTTCCTCCGTGTTCTATATCGTGCAGTGTTTGTAAACGGAGTTGGAGGTTTGCTTTGTCTTCCTGGTACCACTGAGATACGCGAGCGTAGAGATCCCAGCAGTAATAATCGAATCGTGGCTCGCGCGCGAGTTGCTCAATTTCCTCGCGCGACTTTTTCTGAATGTGCAGAAACCCAACCACAACATCGGCGACCTGCACACCCGTGTTGTCTATGTAGTTCTGAACGTCAACCCTTCTGCCAGAAAACCGCAGCAGGCGAACGAAAGTGTCGCCGAGGATCGCATTTCGAAGGTGACCGACATGCGCAGCCTTGTTTGGATTAATACTTGAGTGCTCGACTAGAACTTTGCCGTCGGGAACTTTGGATTGAGGTTTTTCATCGATGGTAATCGCAGTGGCCATCGGCCCACGTTTTAGATACGCATTGATGTATCCAGCGCCTGCGACGGCAAACTTTTCATAACCATCAATCTCACCGATGCCGGCCACAATTTCTTCCGCGATTTTTCTCGGGGCTTTGCGGAGTCTCTTAGCCAAATCAAAAGCCAGCGGCATTGCATATTCGCCGAGCTCCACGCGAGGCGGCTGTTCAATCACAATGTCCGCGAGATCGAGATCATAAGTTCGGCGAAGAAACTTGCAGATGTGATCGCTAAGTCTATGTTGGAGATGGCGGTACAAGAGTCCCTCTAATTGATTGAAGAAGACAGCGATTGTAGCAGAGCAGTCGTAGTGGCCATGTTTGACGCCAGTTGCGCCCTTCCCTATGATGAAAATTCAACACCTTTAAACGCCGAGGTCACATAGAAACGCTGAGGGTGCTGCGGTTTTTTCGTTAGCTTCCTTTGCGTTCCCCGCGTACTCTGCGGTTCAAGTACCGACATGCGAATTGCCTATCTAGATTGCTTTTCCGGAATTAGCGGAGACATGTTTCTCGGGGCGCTTGTGGACGCCGGGATTCCTGTGAAGCTGTTCGAGGATGCAGTTGCGGGATTAAATATTGGCGCGCGATTAGAAACGTCGCGGGTCAATCGCAGCGGCATCAGCGCGACCAAAGTGGACGTTTGGACTTCTGAAGGAAAAGATCGGCCGCGGGAAATATCTTCGGATGAAACACATGCATCGGAGCACGAACATTCGCATAATCAGACCAAACACGCTCATTCTCATGATCACGATCACCGACACAGTCATTCGCATGAGCATGAGCAGGCTCATTCTCATCAGCCCAATCGCGGACTAAACGAAATACGCGAGATCATTTTAAAAGCGACCGCAATTAGCGATACTGCAAAACGCACCGCAGTGAAAATATTCGAAGCCTTAGGCGCTGCCGAGGCGAAAATCCACAACATGGATCTCGAAAGGGTGCATTTTCATGAAGTCGGCGCAGTGGATGCCATGGCAGATATTGTATGCGCGGCCGTCGGAGCGGAAGCTTTGGGCGTAGATGAAATTATCTGCTCCCCATTGAACGTCGGAGGAGGCACGGTGAAGTGCGCTCACGGAGTTTTCCCCGTCCCAGCACCTGCAACTCTCGAATTGCTTGAAGATGCGCCCGTGTATTCGTCTGGCATTCAGGCCGAGCTAGTCACTCCAACAGGAGCAGCTATCGTGAAAACTTTGGCGAACCGCTTCAGCGAGTTTCCGCGAATGAGAGTTAAAACGGCAGGATATGGCGCGGGTACCCGCGATTTTCCCGGACATGCGAATGTGCTGCGAGTCATCCTCGGCCAATCCCAATCTGACATTGCCGCATCAACTTCGCAAGACACGATCACTGTGCTTGAGGCGAATCTGGACGATCTAAATCCGCAAGTATTTGGCTATGTGATGGACCGCCTTCTCGAAGAAGGCGCTCTGGATGCGTTTGGAATTCCGGTGCAAATGAAGAAAAATCGTCCCGGGATGTTGCTCTCAGTGTTATGCAGGCCCGAGCATGCCGCGAAGCTTTCCCATTTAATTTTCATAGAAACCAGCACCCTGGGCATTCGGCGACGGGATGAACAGCGGCAGGCGCTCACACGAAAGTGGATTAATGTGTCCACGCAATGGGGCGACATCCGGTTAAAAGTCGCGAACATGAACGGCACCATAACAAACTACGCCCCGGAGTATGAAGATTGCCGCCGAATCGCGGAAAAAAATCACGTGCCGCTGAAAGATGTCATGCAGGCAGCGTTGAGCGCGTATGGGAGAAGCGCGAAGTCGTAAGACTCGCATGAAACAATGCGTATGGGAGGGAATACTACGTTGCTTCCAAAAGTTCTAAGCGCACGATCAGTTTTGCCGGCCTCTCAGCCCAGTCGCTCGGCTTTGTGGCGGGATTCCACTTTTACTTTTGCGTTACTCCCAGTTCGTTCCAAACAGCAGGGTCATCCGTTATATAAAATATCGGCTCCATTTTTCTATGTTCGATAATGTCAGTTATGCCGTTTACAGTGATTACTTCGTAGGCTGGATAACCAGGAGGAAATCCAGGCGGAGGATGTTTCAGTAGGTTCGGCCCTAGGCCTCTATCCTTGCCATATAGCTTTGTCCGTACTTGCCCTTTGCTGTCTTTTAATACGAATGTCGAGGTTCTACCCCATGGCTTAACGTAGTAGCTCATCGTAATTGAAACGTCAGCGCGCGTAAGCCCCGGAGGGAGGGTAATCCATTTCGGCAACCTCGACTCACTCGCAAGGTCAAAGGTTGACTCGGGGAACCACTCGCACCCTATCGCCGAACCTAAAATAGCTAGCGCCACAAGAAAGAGCAGGAATTTATCGATGCGCCTGATTATTTTGAACATTTGCAATCATCTCCACCCGGGAAGATTTATCTGCGGTTAAAATACACGTCTCTGCTACTTGATTGCATATATGGCATGGGCCAAAGGTAATCCCCCGAGAAACGAAGTGAAACTGCAATTGTATGTCGTATAGCAATCGTCGCGTTTTTTTACAGCGCCGAAGCTATGTTTGTCGAAATTGAGATGACTAAGAAGTTTTACATCACGACTCCGATCTACTACGTCAACGCTCGTCCTCACATCGGACATGCGTACACCACCATCGCGTGCGATGCCATTGCCCGGCGGCAACGCATGCTGGGCGCCGACACATTTTTCCTGACTGGCACCGACGAGCATGGACAGAAGATCGAACGCGCCGCTCAAGCTGCGGGAAAGACTCCGCAGAAATTCGCCGATGAAGTCTCAGACAAATTCCGGGCTTTGTGGAAGCGCATGGGCATCAGCAACGATGACTTCATACGCACTACTGAAGACCGGCACAAACGGCGAGTGCAGGAACTGTGGCGGCTAATCCGCGACAACGGTTACATCTATAAAGGTAGCTACACCGGCCAATACTGCGTGTTTGACGAACTCTACGTGGACGTCGGTCCTGGAGAGCCTTGTCCGGAATGTGGACGCCCGACGGAGACTGTCCACGAAGAAAATTATTTCTTCAAGCTTTCCGCCTTTCAAGACAAGCTGCTTGCTCTTTACGCAGATCCGAATTTTATCCGGCCAGAGACGCGGCGGAATGAAGTGGCGTCTTTCGTGCGTTCGGGATTGCGCGATCTTTCTATCAGCCGCAGCACATTTTCCTGGGGTATTCCTGTCCCGGACGATCCCAAGCACGTGATCTACGTATGGCTCGACGCGCTGGCGAATTACATCACGGCAATTGGCTTCGGATCGTCGCACCAAGGCGCGCAAGAAGCATTCAGAGAATACTGGCCGGCCGATCTGCAAATGATTGGCAAAGAGATCGTCCGCTTCCATTGCGTGTATTGGCCGGCATTTTTGATGGCCGCCGGACTGCCTCTTCCAAAGAGCATCGTTGCGCATGGATGGTTGCTGTTTGAAGAAAGCAAGATGTCGAAGTCGCGCGGAAATATCGTGCGGACAGAAACGATTTTGGATGTGCTGGGCGCGGATGCGCTGCGTTACTTTCTGCTGCGAGAAATTGTGTTTGGTCAGGATGGTTCGTTTTCCTTTGATGCGCTGGTACAGCGCTATAACGCCGACCTCGCAAATGGTCTGGGGAATCTTGCCAGCCGCACGCTGACCATGATCAAGCGATATTTCAACAGCGAAATTCCGCGTCAGTCGCCAAGGGTTGAAGCGGGCGACAGTGCTGTTGCGGAGTTGGCAACGAAAGTCATCGGCGGCTACAACGCCTTCTTCGACCAACAGCAGTTCTCGCGAGCTCTGGAAGCGGCATGGGTATTGGTTGCGGCGGTGGATAAATACATTGTCGAAAACGCTCCGTGGTCGCTGGGGGAGAAAACGGATGAAGCCAGCCGGAATCGCCTCGCAACCATTCTCTACACGTCTGCGGAGGCGCTGCGAATCGTCACGGCTCTGTCTCATTCGGTAATTCCTGACGCTACGGCGAAAATATGGTCGCAGCTTGGTTTGGGCAACATTCAGAAATTTGATTTGTCAGGATTGAAATGGGGAGAGCTTCCGCCGGGAACGAAGTTGGAAAATGTTGAAGCGGTGTTTCCGCGCGCCGACAAGAGCGCAGTCGAAAGGATGCAACAGATGGAA
>PNAR01000199.1 GCA_003169715.1 Acidobacteriaceae bacterium
GTGTCTTAGGATCAGTCTTAAGATCGTTAATCTGCTTGTTGTAGCGATCATTTTCTTTTTGCAGAGAATCAATTTCTTTTTGCACGCTGAGGACTTCTGTCCGCTTCGCGCGATAGACCATCATTCCGTTGGCTCCGAACATTACATGCACGAAGAGCCACACGGTTAACACCCCGACCAATCCGGTGGCGAAACGGCGGCGCAATCCGTACACCCAGGCCGCGGCGGGGCGAAATTTCTCGATTACGCGCGATGCCAAGTCTTCCGCATGTGCTGCCGGCTTTGAGAAGAGCGCGATTCGTCGCTCTCGCTTGAGCAAGATACGAACTTTCGGAAAGTTGATTACTCGAATATCCATTGCTTGGCTGCCGCGCTAAGTTTCCCTAGTGCTTCTTTGCTGCTCGCCTCGGAATAGACGCGAACCACGGGCTCTGTTCCAGAAAGGCGATAGCAAATCCACGAACCATCGTCCAGGACGAGCTTCAGACCGTCGGTGCGTACGACTTCTTTCACCGTGCGCCCAGAAAAATCCTTAGGTTCGAGGGCTAACTTCTTAGTGAACTTCTCTTTCACCTCCTGGGTCAAGCGAAAGTTTTCCCTTTGTGGATAGAAGGAACCAACTTTGCCAAATAGCTCGCGCAATTGCTGTCCCAGCGGCTTGCCACGGCGGGCCACCATTTCGCAACAAAGCAATCCAGCGAGTATGCCGTCCTTCTCAGGAACATGGTGGCGAATGGAAAGTCCTGCACTCTCTTCGCCGCCAATTGCGATTTTGTCCTGCATGATCAGTTCGCCNNCCGATGTATTTGAAGCCGACCGGCGTCTCGTGCAGTTCTACGCCGTGATATTTGGCAAGAGCGTTGACGAGGTTTGTGGTCGCCACCGATTTTCCCACTCCATTTTTCCATCCGCGGCTTTCCACCAGATAATCAAAAAGCAGGGCGATGATGTAATTCGGCTGGAAGAATGTGCCATCCTCGTCCACGATTCCGAAGCGATCCGCGTCGCCGTCGGTGGCAATCCCGATATGGGCTTTCGTGGCGCGCATTCGTTCGCGAAGGTCTCCAAGAAGATGGTCGTCCGGCTCGGGAGCATGGCCGCCGAAGAGGACATCGCGATAATCGTGCACAGTTGTCACTTCAACGCCGGCATCTTTCAAAAGCGCATCAGGATAGCCGCGAGCCGCTCCCCATAGCGGATCAAATACCACATGCAGCTTCGCTTTCTTTATCGTAGCGAGATCAATGATTTCACGCAGCCCGTCAAGATACATCTTGCGCGGCTCAAGCGGTTGCGCTTTTATGCCCTTTGCGGTCGCCTGCGGAAAATCGGCGCCGAAATCAAACGCCACAATTTCCGCCTCGATATGCTTTGTAGTTTCAGGCAAGGCTGGAGCGCCATCCGGGGTTGAAAACTTGATCCCGTTATATTCTGGCGGATTGTGTGAGGCCGTGAAGTTGATGGCGCCATCCGCGTGCTCGTGCATCACCGCGTAAGCGATAGCAGGCGTGGGCGCGGGTTCGCCGATCAGAAGAGGTGTAATGCCATGGCTCACTAAAATTTCGACGGTCATGGCGCAGAATGTTTCCCCGAGAAATCGCGGATCGCGTCCAACGATCACTCGCGCCCCCGACGCTTTCCGCGAAGCCACGTGCCGCGCGATTCCGTTGACGGCACGGCGCACATTCGCAAATGTAAACTCTTCCGCCATGACGGCGCGCCATCCTGAAGTGCCGAACTTAATTTCTGTAGCCATAGCTGCCTAAACTCTTCTCGAATTACACTTGGATGCCATAAGGTGGGAACTAAGACCCGAGAACCAAGTACTGAATTTTATATGACTGGAAACAAACTCGTCTTAACCACAGCTGGATCGCAGGAAGAAGCCCAGCACATCGCGCGTGCCCTGGTTGAGCGTCGCCTGGCGGCGTGTGTGAACATCGTTCCCGGAATTGAATCCATTTACCGCTGGCAGGAAAAAATCCAGCAGACCGGTGAGTGGCTGCTCATCATCAAGACCACCGGAGCAGTTTTCGGCCGCGTGCGCGATGCCATTAAAGAATTGCACTCGTACGAGATGCCGGAATGCATCTGTGTCGAAATCGAAGATGGAAGTGCGGAATATCTGAAGTGGATTTTGGAATCCGTACGATGAGCATGATGCCTCAATGATCAGTAGCTCCCAAAAAACGCGCCGCCGGAATCAGCCGTCCTGCCCTGCCAACCGGGCAACACCCGCGCAACCTGGCTGCCGTCTGGTCTTCTCCGAGAGGCCATCCCACGACCCCAACCACAGCCACAGCGCCTAAGCCTTTTGCTGACAGCATCTTTTCGGCAATAATGTTCATCCAAGCTAGAAGTGTAAGTTTCCAGGAGAGAATCCCCTGATGCATGTTCATTCTTGGCGCCGGGCCGCGACGGCCTGTTTCGTCCTGATGTTATCGTTCGCCGCAATCCCCGGATGGGCGGCTGAAAAACCTCGCTTGCGCGTTGATGACTATCAGATTGACGCACAACTCACGCCTCACACCCACAAGCTGTCCGCCCAGGCGAAGGTAAAGTTTACCGCGCTCGACGACCTGAATGTCGCAACCTTCGAACTCCATAACGACTTGCGTGTGACCAAGGTGACGGACGCATCCGGCAAACTTCTCTCCGCCGAGCGCGTTACACAAGATTCAACTGTCCGCGTGCAACTTGCCAGGGACCTGCCCAAGGATGCTTCCAGCACTTTAACCTTCGAATACGAGGGGGTGCTCGACTCAGCCGACGATAGTCCAGTTCAAGGACTAAAGCTCGCCTCCGTTAGCGACGACACCAGTTACTTGCTTTATGCCGCGCGATGGTTCCCGGTGAACGGATACGCCACCAACCGCTTCACCGCCACCATCAACGTTACCGTCCCTTCTTTTATGACGGTGATCGGTAGTGGCAAAGAGACAATTGCAAGCGCTTCGATCCCCGCAAGCTCGGCCCCAGGAAAGAAGACTTCGACGGAGACGGAGTCAACCAAGACGTACACCTTCGTTTGGGACAAGCCAAGTTTTCCTGGAACCATCGTTGCTGGCGCATTTCAGGAATTCAAGAGTAACGAGGCGGGACTCGATCTCCACCTGTTCTTCAAGCCGCTTCACCAGAACTCAGCGGCGGAATATTTGGAAACCGCCCTCAAGGAATTTACTTATTACGAGACGCTTTACGGCCCGGCGATGTCCACGACATTAAGGGTTGTTGAGATTCCTGACGAAACCGTTCCCGCCGCATGGGCTCCCGAGATCGCCGCACTCGCCAGTCGCGCCATCACAGAAAAGGTTAACTATCGTTTGCTCGCCAACACCATCGCTCATCAATGGTGGGGAGTTTCGGTGAGCCCCGCCACCATAGACGATTGGTGGATAAGCGATGGGTTCGCGCGATATTCCGAAGCCCGGTACGTGGAGCAGGCTGCCGGACAAGCGGGCCTGGAGGAAGTGGTCAAAGACATGTCCGTGGGGGCGTTGGCCTATGACACGGTGCCGCTCTCCAGCGCCAGTAAGCTCGACATCTTCTCTCCGGAATTCCAGTCGCTCGTCACCGACAAAGGCGGCATGATCCTGCACATGTTGCGCTGGGTCGAAGGCGACCAGAAATACGATCAGACCATGCGGGCATTTGCCTCTCAATATGCCGGAAAATCAGCCACCGTGGATAACTTTCGCACGATCGCCGAAAAGAATTACGGTAACGATCTCACCTGGTTTTTTTCTCAATGGCTGGATTCAACCGGCGCTCCTGAATTCAAGACGCAGTACACCGTGTATCGCCTCGGGAATAAGTGCGCCCCGGCTGATCATTGTCCCGGATTTCGCGTAGTCGGTCAGGTTGCCCAGGATCTGGATCTGTTCCGAATGCCGGTGGAACTGAAAATTGATACCGATGGCAAAACTGAAGAAAAGCGCATAGACGTGGTTGGTACAAACTCGCCATTCTCAGTCGAAACTTTCGGCAAACCTCGCAGCATCTCCATTGATCCCGACGATCGTGTATTGAAGAATTCCACCGACGTAAAACTGCGGGCCTCCATCCAGCGCGGGCAGGCGCTGGTGCAACAGGGAGACTTCGCCGGGGCTCTAAGCGAATTCAATAAGGCGCTGGAGATTAATAAAAACAGCTCGCTCGCTCACTACCGCATCGCCGACGTATTTTTTCAGCAGCACAATTATCAGGCGTCCGCCAACGCCTATCGCGAGTCGCTGAATGGGGATGGGGACCCTCGCTGGACAGAAGTTTGGAGCCATCTTTCACTAGGCAAGATTTTCGACATTACCGGACAACGCGAGCGCGCCACAAACGAATACCGCCAGGCTTTGCAAACCAACGATAACACTCAAGGCGCCCTCGACGAAGCCCGCAAATATTTGAAAAAGCCTTACGAAAAACCCAAAAAAGAACAGGCCAGCTGAAACAAAACCACAGTTGATCTTTGTAAGCACCCCCAACCGAGGCTGGCTCCGCTGCGGATGACAGTTAGTTTGGTGGGATGATGATCTTATGTCCGAGTCAGCACCTTACAATTACGGGCCATTTCAATAATACCCGCCCTATCTCTCCAAAAGCCGGAGAGACCAACACGGGGCCACCCTGCGGTTCATTTCGCGCTTACTTCGAAAGTTCCGGTGATTCCCTCGGCGGAGTTTGGGGCGACCCACACGTCGTAAGTTCCAGGCGGCACGACCCACTTCATATCTGGATCGTAGGATCCCAAATCGTTCGCGTTCACGCTGAATTCAACGCTCTTATGTTCACCCGGGGCCAGTGTGACCCGCTGAAATCCTTTCAGCTCACGCACAGGACGCGATGTGTTAGCGACACGATCATGAACATAAAACTGTACGACTTCGGTTCCGGGACGCTGACCGGTATTCTCGATTTCCGCCGACACACTCAGCGTTTCTGACGGATTGATGGTCGAGGTTTCCACGTGCAGATTGCCGTACTTGAAATTTGTGTAGGTGAGTCCATATCCGAATGGAAATAGCGGTGCTTTACTTTCGTCGAGGTACCCGGTGTGCCAGCGAGTTTCAGAGGTAGGACGTCCGGTGTTCTTGTGGTTGTAATAAGTCGGAATTTGACCGATGGATCGTGGCCAACTGATCGTAAGCCGGGCGCTCGGCGAGGCGTCTCCAAAAAGCAAGTCGGCAATGGCGTTTCCCGCCTGCACTCCCGGAAACCACGCCTGCATGATCGCAGGTACGTGATCGTTTGCCCATGTAATGTGCAGCGGGCGTCCACTTTCCAAAACCAGAACCACCGGCTTGCCGGTTGCGACAATTGCTTCCAGGAGCTCTTGTTGTTTACCGGGCAAATCAAGGCTCGCGCGTGAACTGGCTTCGCCGGTCATCTGCGCAAGTTCACCAAGGACCATGATCACGACGTCCGACTTGTTCGCGGCCGTGATCGCCTCTTGCAGGTCGGCGGGGGTAGCTTCGGTACTGGCACCCGCCGCTCCCGTCGCAGTTGTTGGCGCGGGCACGAAGCCGTAAAGCCCAGGATTTTTGTAAACTTTTTCCATGGACAAGATATCGGCGCCCTTTGCGTACAGAATGTTCGCATTCGGCAGTCTGGCTTTGATTCCCTCCAGCGGCGTCACAGCGTCGCTCGCGTTTCCGTTCCCCGCCCAGGGACCGAGTTGATCGGCTTTCGAATCCGCAAGCTGTCCAATTACTGCGATCGTCTTCACGCTTGGATCCAGCGGCAGAAGGTTGTTTTGATTTTTCAAAAGCACAATTGATTCCTGCGCCATCTTGCGCTCGACCTGGAGGTTCGCGGAAGACAGAACGTCGTCGTGTGCGCGACGCGGGTCGGTATAAGGATTATCAAAGAGTCCCGCCTGAAATTTAATTCGCAGCACGCGGCGCACGGCTTCATCGAGAACAGTCATCGGCACCGCGCCGGACTTCGCCAGGGCGGGCAGCTGTGTTCCGAAATCGCCTCCGGCCATATCCATGTCTACGCCGGCGATGATTGCTTTCAGAACCGCTTCGCTGCTATCGCGTGCGATTCCGTGGGCGATAAGCTCTTTCACGGAGGTGTAGTCGCTAACCACAAATCCATTGAATCCCCATTCGGTGCGAAGGATGTCGGTCAATGTGTGATGATTGGCAGTCGCGGGCACGCCGTTCAGGTCTTCGAATCCGGACATGATCGTGCCGGTCCCGGCTTCGACGGCGGCATGAAAAGGCGGCAGATAAACTTCGCGCAGCAGCTCTTCGGAAATATCCACGGTGTTGTAGTCGCGTCCACCTTCGACACCTCCATAGGCTACAAAGTGCTTCGCGCATGCAATCACACTCTGAGGATCGGCGATATTCGATCCCTGAAATCCCCGCACCCTGGCGGCGGCGACCATTGACCCCAAATATGGATCTTCGCCGGCGCCTTCGACGATGCGTCCCCATCGCGGGTCGCGCGCAATATCTACCATGGGAGCAAATACCCACTTCACACCCTCCGCCGTCGCTTCCTTGGCGGCCACGCGCTCTGACTGCTGGATCAAGTCGAGATCGAAGCTGCTGGCGCTGCCGATCGGTACTGGAAAGATGGTGCGGTAGCCGTGAATAACGTCCAGACCAAAGAGCAATGGGATTTTTAATCGCGATTTCTCGACCGCAATTCGCTGCGCGGCATTGGTCCTGTCCGCTCCGAAAACGTTGAACAGCGAACCTGCTCTTCCCTGCCGCACCAGGTCGAGATTGGGCGCAGAGTCACCATCGTATTGCGCAAGTTGGCCCGATTTTTCTTCGACGGTCATGCGCTTCAACAGGTCGTCAATCCGGCTCTCTATGGCTGGATTGAGAGCGCTTTGACAAAATAAAAATTGGCACGAAGAAAGCAGAAGCAACATCGCCAATGTTACGCGACGAATAAGAATCATCCATTCCTCCGAATCTATTAGGAGAAGATCATTGCTGGAAAAGGGGTTTGCCGTCAAGGGTGAGTGCTCGCCAAAGACTTTGGCACTGAATACGGCGCTCGCAGAAACGGGTCTAAAACTTTTTTCTTGCGACGAAACGGTGCGGAAATCTAGAATCCCGACTGTCGGCAAAGTTAGGAATGACTAGATGAGGAAACGCCGTTTGGCATCTGCCGCTGCGGTCCTGGCTCTCCTTTCAATCTCGGGATGCGGAGGCGGGGGCGCCGCTCCGATTGGGTGCTCAGGAACAACGGGGGCCACGTGTGTTGCACCAGAATTTTTGTACGCTACCGCACAAAATCAGATATTGGGTTTCACGGTCAATCTTGCGACCGGGGTTCTTAGCGCGCCCACAACCACCCCTGGTCCGGCAGGAAGTCTTGGAATTCCGAGTTTGGGAATCGTGAGTCTATCCACGCTGGGATTCGTGTATGTCACTGACCCGCAGAATAGCCAAATTGATGGGTTTGCGGTGAACAACTCAACCGGCGCTCTTTCTCCGCTTCCAAGTTCTCCATTTCCCTTGTCCAGCCCTTTCGGCCTGCCTGGCCTCGCAGCGGGTATGGTGGCCGATTCCCAAGGAAAATTTCTCTATGTGGCAAATGGAAGCATTAACGCGTTCAGCATT
>PNAR01000171.1 GCA_003169715.1 Acidobacteriaceae bacterium
ATCTAGGACTTGAGCCGGTAATGTGGAACGTGACTGGTTACGACTGGAATGCGCCATCCGCCGAATATATTCAGCTCAAAGTGGCGCGAGGAATACGCGGCGGAAACGTGATCCTGCTGCACGACGGCGGGCACAAGAAATTCGGCGCCGACCGCTCGCGGACCGTTGCCGCTTCCGATAAAATGATCTCTAGATATAAGTCGGAGGGTTACGAATTTGTAACCATTCCGCAAATGATGGCCGCAAATAGTCAAAAGGAGTAAATGATGAAAAACGCAGTGAAGCCGATCCCAGATAATTACCATGCCGTTACTCCATACCTGGTCGTCCAGGGTGCTGCGAAAGCCATTGATTTTTATAAAAAAGTTTTTGGAGCGCAAGAAGTAATGCGAATGCCAGGGCCAGGTGGAAAAATTGGTCACGCCGAAATTAAAATCGGCGATTCGATCATCATGCTGGCAGACGAGCATCCCGAGATGGATGCGCATGCCCCACAATCCTTTGGAGGCACGCCGGTCAGCCTGCTGGTTTACGTCACAGACGTTGATAGCGTGTTCAAACAGGCGGTCTCAGCTGGGGCGAAGGAATTGCGTCCGGTGAAGGACCAATTTTATGGCGATCGCTCGGGCGTGATCACGGATCCGTTCGGCCACAAGTGGACGGTCTCAACCCACGTAGAAGACGTGTCGGCCCAAGAAATGAAACGCCGCATGGCCGCACAAGCAGCCGCTTAGCATTCGCAGATAGATAGATTGATTGTTTTTGGGGTCTTCGCCGCTCCGAATGGCATCGCTAACTCTTTAGCGCGAACGCCCTCTTTGCCGCGGTGATCGTCTGACGGACATTCTCCTCCGTGTGCACCGCGCTCAAAAATGCGGCCTCATATTGTGAAGGAGGAAGATAAACACCGTTGTCGAGCATCGCGCGATGAAATCGCGCAAATGCCTGCGTGTCTGATTTTGACGCCGAATTCCAGTCCGTGACCGCGTCGGACGTAAAAAACCATGTAAACATTGAGCCAACGCGATTGGCGCGCATGGCAATGCCCGCATCCTTCGCAATCGTCGCCACTCCGTCCACCAATTCCGCGCTAAGTTTTTCTAATTGCGGATAGAGTTCCGCCTTCTTATCCCGCAACGCCTGCAACGTCGCAACTCCCGCCGCCATTGCCAGGGGATTTCCCGACAGCGTTCCCGCCTGATACATCGGCCCCAGCGGAGCGACCAGATCCATAATTTCCGAAGGGCCGCCGTATGCCCCCACCGGCAAGCCCCCGCCAATAATTTTCCCTAGCGTGGTCAGATCAGGATGGATTCCATAAAGCTCCTGCGCCCCGCCAAAAGCCACGCGAAATCCCGTCATTACTTCGTCAAAGATCAACACAGTTTTTTCACGTTGCGTGATAGCCCGCAACGAAGCCAGATATCCTCCTGATGCCGGTACGCAGCCCATGTTACCTGCGACTGGCTCCACGATCACACATGCAATCTGATGTTTAAATTTGTTGAACGCGTGCTCCAGAGCTTCGGTATCGTTGAACGGCAGAGCCAGCGTGAACTGAGTGAATTCCTGCGGAACCCCTGCCGACCCCGGAATTCCCAGCGTAGCAATGCCCGATCCAGCCTTGACCAGTAGGGCATCGGCGTGCCCGTGATAACAGCCTTCGAACTTCACAATGTATTTGCGTTTCGTATAAGCGCGCGCCAGCCGGATTGCCGACATCGTCGCCTCCGTGCCCGAACTGACAAAACGCACTTTCTGAATATGAGGAAACGCGGAAATTACTAGTTCAGCGAGATCCGCCTCTTGCGCAATCGAAGCGCCAAAGCTGGTTCCGTTTCGCGCGGCGGCGGTAATTGCCTCGACCACAACCTGAGGCGCGTGCCCCAAAATCAAAGGCCCCCACGATCCCAGATAGTCAATGTACTGGTTTCCATCCGCGTCCCACAGATGCGGGCCATTTCCCCGCGCAATGAACGGCTGGTCGCCGCCAACCGCTCCAAACGCACGCACAGGCGAACTGACCCCGCCGGGAATCATGCTCTCAGCGCGCTTCTGAAGTTTGCGGGACTGCTCAACGCAGCGGGCCATCAGCCTCCTGAACGTGATGTTTCGGATTCAGCGGGAAATCCCAAAGAATATAACATCTGGGGCCTATTCCGCATGTGTAGGGAGATTGCGATGGAGAGACGGGCATCCCCGCCCGTCCAGTTGTAGCCAGCTTAAATTCACCAAAAATCATGATCGCGTAACAATCCTGAAACTCGCAATCGGTACGCTTATTCCAGTAACACACCCTTCTAACCGGGAGGGTCTTAGGACAGCTTCGGGGACTCCGGGCTTTCCTTCTTGCTTTCACAAAAGCGCCGGCTCGCGGATTGCGACTCCAACCAATCCCACGTAGCATCTAATTTCAACATGGTTACAACAACGACCGCGCCTGCCGTATCCCGGCAAAAGCCTACCTTAGTCTTCAGCGAGATCGTGAGTTTCGCGTACGACACCTTTTGCAGCAACAAGGTACGCTTTGCCCTGACGGGTCTGGGAATGGTGATCGGCACAGCATCCCTTATCCTCGTTGTGACCATCGGAATGACCGGCAGGCAGTATGTTTTAAATCAGATTCAATCCATCGGCGCGAACCTTATTTATGCCGAGTACGAGGGAGGCGGCCAGCCCATCACCAACTCCGCGCCCGACCCGCTCAGTCTCGACGACATGACCGCAGCCGTGCGGGATGTTCCCGGCATCGTCGCTGCGTCGCCCGTAGTTCCTCTCGGCGACCGCATCCCGATTGGCAATGGAAAAGAACGCGATATCCAGATTCTGGGCGTCTATCCCGACTACCTCACCGTGCGAAACCTCGTCGTTCTCTCCGGCAGATTTTTCGATCACGAAGATGAGCAGGCCCACAATAAAGTCACCGTGATTACTGAAACTATGGCTCGCGAAATTTACGGCTCGCCGGAAAACGCAATCGGCAAAGTGATCCGTCTCACCGGATTGCCATTCACCGTGATCGGCACATTCAAAGAACGCGTCAACACCTTCGGACAATCCGAAGTCACCGACAATACGATCGTCATCCCGTATACGGTTGCGCGATATTTCACCGACACACCGACGGTGAAGCAGATCTACTTTTCGATGGCTGACCCTTCCATGGTGGGCCCGGCAACGGATCAAATCAGGCGAGTCATAAAAAGCCGCCATCGCGCCGAGTCTGTATACGACGTCACGAACCTCACCCAGCTTGTCGCCGTAGCTGAGAGGACCACCAATGCGTTAACCATGGTGCTATTAGCCGTCGCGGCAATCGTGCTTCTAGTAAGCGGCATCGGCATTATGAACATCATGTTGGCGACGGTCAGTGCCCGAATTCGCGAGATTGGAATTCGCAAAGCCCTCGGCGCCACCCGCCGTGAAATTCTTCTTCAATTCTTGTCGGAAGCTATTTTGATCTCGGTGGGCGGAGGGCTGATCGGCGTCGTTATCGGATTAGCCATCCCATATTCTGTCCGCTTTTTGACCGAATATCGAATTCCGATCTCTGGATTGTCCGCGATTATCGCCATCGTAGTCTCGTCGCTCGTAGGCATCCTCTTCGGTACCCTCCCCGCAACCAGAGCCGCGAAACTGGACCCAGTCGAGAGCCTGCGCTATGAATAGAACGTCCCGTTAGCGCCCTTGCCCACGAAGGGCCCGTGCATTCTCGCTTCTTCACATCGCAATACAGGACAAGCCGTCCGGCCGCATCAGCCCACACGCCTCTATCCGCGCAACCACCCCCGGTATCCCCAGCAGCAGATGCCATGCTTCCAAGTATGGCTTATATTTTGACTTCTTCAGCCTTGGATACAGCGCAATACTCCCCTGCATCCGAAACTTCGCCGCCGGAATGATGTACCACAAATCTTCCGGAATCAGATACGCCGCCAGGAAATCGAACGCATCGCCCTTGTACGGACCTCGGCTGCCCCGTACCGAACACGAGTAACCTCCGCGATCCTTGAACATCGTGGACTTCACCTGCACCCGCACACATCGCGCTCCATGCTCCACAATAAAGTCATATCGCGCCATTTCTCCATAAGGCTTGCTGACTTGCAATCCCTCTTCCGCCGCCCGAGTCATAAAACGCAGCTCCGCCCATTCACCCCGTTGTTTGGGGTGTTTGATCTTCATTCCCTTATTTTTCATGGATTCTTTCTTATAAATTCACTCCCCAATAAAAAACGCGACGCGCAGGCCGCGTGATTCTTTTACTCCATCCTAACGATGCCTTTCCCAGAAAACGAAGGCAAGAATAGGAAGTGCAGTCCAAGCGGGTGGCAAAGCCTTCGCTAGGTTTTGATCTCGCCAGCGCCGTCCAACTGGGGATGCCCCGTCCTTCGCCGGTTTTGCGAAGGGTGGGAGGCATACCGTCAGCACCACCGTCGTCCAAAAGAGAATGTAGGTCAAACTTCCAAACAGCGTTTCGTACGCCGAAGACGCACCAAAGCAACCACAAACCAGTCCCGGAGGGACGACAGATGCTAGCCCAGGACGCTGCCCGAGTGGTTATCGAGAAAGTCGCAATTGCGCTCATTGCCAATAGCTTCCTCATTCAGAGTTTTGTGGCATACTCCTGTGTCCAGTTGTAAATTGTCTTCTCATCAATTTCAGGAGGCCCATGCGGCGATCAGTCCTTGCCCTGTTTGTCATCGGAGTATTTCTAATCCCAGCGAACGCAGACTGGTCTGAACCTAAGGCCGATGCTCCTCTTGACGGATTTTCATCGCCGCATGCGCGAATCGAGCGCGAATGGGAGAGCAAATTCCGCGCCCTTCCCGATCCTCAGAGGCAGCGCCAGTATATGCAGTTGCTGAGCGCCCGTCCTCATCACGTGGGGTCTGCCTACGATAAGCGGAACGCCGAATGGATTCTCTCGAAATTCAAAGAGTGGGGGCTGGACGCCAAGATCGAATCTTTCAAAGTACTTTTCCCCACGCCCAAACGGCGCTTGGTCGAGTTGTTAGCGCCGACACACTACATGGCCAAATTGCAGGAGCCGGCGTTCGCGGAGGATCCTACGTCGAACCAGCAGGACGAGCAGCTTCCCACATACAACGCTTACTCCCGCGATGGGGACGTAACCGCGCCGCTCGTGTACGTGAACTACGGCGTGCCCGACGATTATGACCGCCTTGCCCGGCTTGGCGTTTCGGTGAAGGGGGCCATTGTGATTGCGCGCTACGGACACTCATGGCGCGGCATCAAGCCTAAGGTTGCGGCGGAACACGGCGCAGTCGGATGCATCATTTACTCCGATCCGAAAGACGATGGATACTTCGGCGGCGACGTTTTTCCTAAAGGGGCGATGCGTCCCGATCAGGGTGTTCAGCGCGGAAGCGTATTGGATTTTGCGTCTGCGTATCCCGGCGATCCTCTCACTCCTGACCGGGGTGATCCCAATGCTCCCCACATGACCAAGGACAACGCGCCCAGCATTACTAAGATTCCAACTCTGCCAATTTCTTACGGCGACGCCCAGCCGCTGCTTGCCGCACTCAGCGGCCCGCTCGCGCCCGAGGAGTGGCGTGGGGGCTTGCCGATTGCTTATCACGTTGGTAATCCCGTTAGTCCCGGCACTGCCAAAGTTCACCTCGTGATCGAATCCAATTGGGATATCAAAGATGTGAACGACATCATCGCGCGCATTCCTGGGACAGGCGAGCCCGATGAGTGGGTGGTGCGAGGCAACCATCACGACGCTTGGGTGAACGGCGCGGAGGATCCTATCTCCGGTCAGATGACTTTGCTGGAAGAAGCGCGAAGTTTTGGCGAACTGCTGAAGCAGGGGTGGAAGCCCAAGCGCACTATTATTTACTGCGCGTGGGATGGCGAAGAGCCCATGTTGTTAGGTTCAACCGCCTGGGCTGAAACCCACGGCCGTGAGTTACAAGAGCATGCCGCCATCTACATCAATAGCGATGGCAATGATCGCGGCTATCTCGCGATGGAGGGATCTCACTCGCTTGAACACTTCATGAATGAGGTGGCTCGGAACATTGAGGATCCGGAGAGCAAACTCTCGGTGTTTGAGCGCGAGCGCCTGGCGGGGATTACCGAGGCCAAATCCGACGAAGAACGCAAAGAGCTGCGCCAGAGGCCTGATTTGCGCATGAATGCTCTCGGTTCTGGTTCCGATTATACGGCCTTTATTGATCATCTAGGGATTGCGTCCCTCAATCTCGCATACGAGGGAGAGGACGACGGGGGAATCTACCACTCCATTTACGACGACTTCTATTGGTATACGCATTCTTCCGACACCAATTTTGTTTACGGTGTCGCGCTCTCGCAAACCATTGGCACGGCCGTCATGCGGATGGCCGACGCCGATATTTTGCCGTATCAGTTCACGGATCTTGCCGACACCATGCAAAAGTACACCAAAGACCTACAAAAGCTCTTGCGAGATAAGCAGGACGAAGCCCGCGAACGAGCGGAAGAATTGAAGGAGGGCGCATTTTCTGCCGCTTTCGATCCGCGCAAACCGACCGTGGCTCCGCCGCCGGAGGACATTCCTCCACACCTGAATTTTGCTCCGCTGGAGAATGCTCTAGATGTGCTCAGTAAAAGTGCAGAGCATTACAAGGCCGCCTTCGACAAAGCCGGGGCCTCGGGATTTTCCGCCAGCGAAACGCAAATGGATGCTCTGAATCAGAAACTGATCCAAAGCGAGCGCGGCCTCACCGATCCAGCCGGTCTTCCGCGCCGTCCCTGGTACAAGCACATGATTTACGCTCCTGGCGTGTATTCGGGATATGCGCCTAAGACCATGCCCGGGATTCGCGAGGCCATCGAGCAGCGCCACTGGCAGGAGGCTGACACGGAAATCTCGCGAGTCGCCAAAGTGCTCGAAAACGAGGCGGCAATCATTGATTCTGCCGCTGCGGATTTGGGCGGCTTTCAGTGAATCGCTAGATTGGAATGCAAACTGCCTGCACGATCTGTCTGCTCCGCAAGATAAACCGGAGTTAATAAGTGTAATGGCCCGTTCAATAGTTATGCCCTAAAATACCCTTCAGATGAGGTTTCTGTCCGCTGGAAAAATGAAATCGCTACGGCGTTGGCTGGGGTTGTGGTGGATCAGTTGGTTTGGAATCATCGGTGGATTCCTGATGGTCGGCATCGGCGAGTACAGGCATCAGTCCACCAAGGCGGCTCATTTCTCGATCATCCTCATGATCGTTACTGTTCTCTTGTGGATTGTGTTTTTCATAGCGGATGACAGGGCAAGAAAAAGAATCAATGGCGAAGCAAATGCGGTGGTAGTGGACCTACTCACGATGACAGGAACGTTTCTTGCAGTGTTTACGCTGCTGGGAATTGGCTTCTTCGTTGTTATCGCACCCCGCGTGCCGTGAATACCAAACCATCTGATAGGTATTGTAACATTACCATTAAAATCGTTGACTCGCGACGTGAGCAAAAATGCGTGAGTTACGCCAACAATCAGCTCATTCGGGCTTACCCTGTCCAGTCGCGTTGAGATTTTTATTCCGCAATCTGCGATCCTGGTCTGTTAACTCTTCCCTCAATTGCGTTGTGC
>PNAR01000112.1 GCA_003169715.1 Acidobacteriaceae bacterium
CTGCATGTCGGTGACTTCTTCCGGGCGTTCATCGATCAGCAGAACCATCAGCACTACTTCAGGATGATTCGTCGTGATCGAATTCGCGACATTTTGCAGCAACATGGTTTTGCCGGCGCGAGGTGGCGACACGATCAGGCCGCGCTGTCCTTTGCCGAGAGGCGTTAGCAGATCCATGACGCGGGCGCTGACGTTTTCACGCGTGGTTTCTAGCTTGATCCTCTCCTGCGGATAGAGCGGCGTCAGATTGTCGAAAAGAATCTTGTTGCGGGCTTCATCCGGCGATTCGAAGTTGACGGCTTCAATCTTGACTAAGGCGAAATATTTTTCGCCCTCGTGTGGCGGGCGAACCTGGCCGCTGATGGTGTCGCCGGTTTTGAGGTCAAACTTGCGAATCTGCGACGGCGAGACATAGATATCGTCGGGGCCCGGTAAATAGTTGTAGTCGGGCGAGCGCAGGAAGCCGTAGCCATCAGGCAGGATTTCCAGCACTCCTTCCGCAAAGATGTGGCCTTCTTTTTCGCTTTGGGCTTGAAGAATTTTGAAAATCAGGTCTTGCTTGCGCAATCCACTGGCGCCGGGCAGATCCAAGGATCGGGCGATCTTGGTCAGCTCTGTAATATTTTTTTCTTTCAGTTCTGCGATGGTCATTATTTAGTTCACCTGCGAAGGGATTTTCAAAAGGGGGGTTACTCAGAAAAGACTGGTCAATCGCGGGGCAGGGCGGCGGGGCTGGTTACGCAGCCCGCCGTTGAGCCTCGGCAAAATGTTCCGGTTCGGACAGAATCGTCTGCCGCTCCGAGCTTGCAATCTTGTCCAGGACTTCGTTCATGGTCTCCTGGATCCTAGTATTTGGTTTGTGAAACTTACGGGTAGCCTTGGAAGCAAGCTGACAAAGCATATACCGGTTACGCAACGTATGTAAAGCCTCAAAAACGCGATCAGAACGCATGATTCGTCCTCCTGACTCTAATTAAGCTTCCCCGTATTCCGTTAGCGACTCGGCAATCCGGACGCACCGGACATGTAAGTAGCACAATTCAGACGGGTTGTAAGGAGCTTGAACTTACTGGTATAGATGCTCCGCAGGGGCCGAAAGTTTCTCAGATTTCTGGATTTTGGCCCAAGTATCAGCGGAGGTACGAAAGACAGTTTCGAGTAATCAACCCTCGGAACGAACCACTCTAACCGGAAATCAGGGGAAGTCAAGTAATTCTTTGTATACGTTAGAGGAACGAATTACAGATTTCCTTAATGTCGCCACGGCGCCAGAGCGACCTTATTTATCCTCATGAGCGCGTGCAGAGAGCCGGTGCCACTGACGGCGGGGGTGTTCTACGTGCTCGGCTAGAACGTTGCGGCCACCCCTCCCCTATTTGGCCGGAGTATTGGAATCATAGGCTTAGGCAGATAGGAAAATTGCGAGGTAATTATCCCTTGACAGTAGGTATACACTATTTACGGCTTCGAGACCCGAAGGTTTCAATCCATCGCGGGCGATTCCGCGTAGAGCCGGAGTGTGTGCCTGAGATGCGCGTGCCAGATTTGATTTTGAAATGTGTGGGATTCATTGGAGGAGTACACCATGAAGACGCTACTGGAATCTATGGGGAGCATGACGCGACTGGATTTTTCGTCGCTGTGCCGTGCGAATCTCCAGAACTTAAAGAGATGCAGTTCACCTATTTTGTCACGGCCAAACATGTGGCAGAGGATTACAAGGACGCCGATTATTGTTTTTGGGTGAACAAGAAGCATGGAGGAGTGACGACGATTCCAGACATAGTGGAGCCGTGGTGGATACACCCTACCGACAAGACGGCGGATATTGCGGCAATGCTCGTGGTGCTGGGGCCATACGCGGACATTGTTCCGATAGCAGTGCAGACTATCGGTGTCCCAGAAAACCTTAAAACCATAAATATAGGCATCGGCGATGAAGTGTATTCAGTTGGCCTGTTCCGCGAGGTTGACAGCACGTCTTCAATGATGCCGATTGTGAGGCATGGAAATATCTCCATGATGCCTCCCGCACAGATTCAGACCAAATACGGATTCGCAGATGTAATCTTGGTAGAAGCCCGCTCAATTGGAGGAATTAGTGGTTCGCCTGTATTTACGCGCCACACTCTTCGCCAGCCGCTGAAAATGCAGGACAGCACAACAAGAGACAGCTTCTCTAATGGACATGGGGAGACTCTTCTCGGTCTGGTTCACGGTCACTGGGATGTGAAAGACATAAGTGCGGTTAGGGTTGAGCAAGATCGTCAGCAAGGAGTGAATTACGGAATTGCGATTGTAGTGCCAGCAATAAAAATTTATGAGACCCTGTATCAGGAAGGAGCTGTAGCGATGCGTAGGAAGCAAGAGCAGGGAGAGTTAAATCGGAGCATTCCTGGTACGGATTCCGCGAGGAATCCTAAGCCATTCACGAAGTCTGATTTCGAGACCGCCCTAAAGACGGTATCGCGCAAGTTGACCGATAAAGAGTAGTCAGTCAGAACGCTTCTGCCATCTGAGGTTCGCGGCGCACGACTGCATCCCGCTTTTCAATCTGCTGCAAGAAACTGGTGAACATGGGCTGTTCATCGAAGCGGCGATTGTACCGGAAGCTGTACTCGTTTAAATAAGTTTGCAGATAATGACGGCCAACAGAGTGATAGACGCCCTTAATCCCGTTCTTTACCAGCGACCAAAAGCCTTCGATGGTTTGCGTGTGAACGTCGCCAGCGACGTAAATCTTTTCGCTGTGGCGAATGCGACGATGGTGAAATCTTTGCCCGTAGTCAAGCCCATCGTAAGCAACAAAGTCGTCTGTGAAGACAAGGTTTTGCGGCATAACGTGCTCCTTGATGAGACCGTGCAAAGTGTCCTTCTTTACATCCGCAGTTACGAAAGCGCGGACGCTGCCCTTGCGCTGCACCAATCCGACTACAGGGGTTTTCGCCTTTTTGTCAAAGCGGGATGCCCGACCGGACTGACGCTGGCGACCGCCATAGTAAGTCTCATCCACTTCTACTGGTTTCTGACTTCCACCCAATTTTTCTCCCTTCTCGGTTTCGTCAAGCATAGAGCGAATCTGCTTGAACATCCGCCATGCAGTTTTGTAGGTGACCCCTGTCTCGCGCTGGATTTGTTTCGCGGAGATGCCGCAACGGGTTTGCGCCATGAGGTAGATCGCATAGAACCAAGTGGTCAGCGGAGTGGGCGACTTGTGGAAGATCGTTCCAGCGGTCGGGTGAACATGATGACCGCAATGATCGCAAGAGTAAGACGGGCGACTCACGACGCGATGATGCTTGGTAGTCGCTTCGCACTTCGTGCAGTAGATGCCGTCCGGGTAGAGGTAATTACGAAGCCATTCAAGGCAGATCGCATCATCCGGGAATTGTTTCTGGAAATGTTTGAGTGTGTACGGCAGCATTTTAGGCTTGCGGTTGTTATGGCTCATGCGTTTACCTACTCTCAGGTAAGAGCATACCAATAGCTATACCTACTGTCAAGGGATAATTACCAATTGCGATCTTTTGATATGAATGACTTGCGGGTAAAATCCGCGCGACAAAGGATTTGTGAGTTTTGGTGCGGTCTATACAGCCACCGGCCAAAGTTGAGTCGTCTCATTTTCGTTTCGGCGCGGTTTTATTTCGGGGCGTCTTCGTTTGGACCATGGAATGCCTTTCTGGAAACCGCCGCACCCACGCCAAGAGACGACTTAAAATGAGCCACCTTCGGGTGCGTTCTTTGCTAGTTATCGGGGATTTGGCAAACGAGGTCAATAGTAGGAAGTGCAGGAGGCGGATTCGCCACTAAACTGGTGGATGCGAATAATGCATTGAGATTGGGCCGGAGTGGACGGCGCGGAAACTCAAGCGAGCCGCAGGGAAGCTCTGCGCGTGGGTGGAACTGCCCCACATAGGCCAAAAGGTTACTTGATTGGTCAACCGGCCTAATTTTTTGGATTCGGCTTGGGAGGAGCTGCCGTGGTGGAGAGCCGCGCAATTTCTGCCAATTCCTTCTGCGCACCCTCGACCTCTCGCGGATCGCTAATTAAGTGAAGGTATGCCTGCATATGCTCGTTTGCGCCGCTATAGTCCTTCTGCTCTTCGAGCACAATCCCAAGAAGATATTCCAGCTTGGGGAAGTGATGTCCGCCGTCCAGCTTCAATCCTTCTCGGGCGCTTTTTTCCGCTTGGTCTAGTTGATTCAAATTGTAATTGCCTACGCCGTTGAAGAACCATACCTCGGGAGAAGCGGCCGAATCCAGCGAGATAACTTTCGCTGTGACATCTGCCAGCGCCTTCCATTGCTGCCCCTGCGATGCGATCTGCATCAACCCCAAATACGGACTCGGGAACTTTGGATCAATCGCCACGGATTGCGTGAACGAGTGGATCGCGCCCTCGCGGTCCTTTTGCAGAAACTGCACCCGCCCCAGCTCAAACCACGCGACGGCGTAATTCGGATAGATCTGCACGGCTTTTTGCAACGATTTTTTGGCAGCATTCCATTTGTTGTTTTTCTCTTGCTCGTACGCTTTTTCCAGGGCCATCTTCGCCGGCCCGGGGGCGGCGGCGCTTGTTGGACTGAGAGTCAGCCCATGGACGGGAGCTAAGCGATGTAAAGTGACAAACCCAATGTCGCCGCCTTCGTCTCCAGTGCGAGCCATGAGTTCCGCCACTTCGGAAGTGAACCCTTCCAGCTCGGCCAGCACTCCGCAACCTCTCCATTCCCGGAGGTTGTGTGCAACGTTCGGAGTATCGCCAACCGACATCCCTCCCTTCGCAGAAACTGAAGCGTCTTCAAATCCGCCACCCATTGCTTCTGAGACAGAATTGAGCTCGCCGATTGTGAAACTGAAGCGGCCACGGGAGTCCGTATGAGCCGCAATCCGCTTCTGCCCTTTACACATTGTCTGGACCACTGCCGAATGTGGAAGCGGTGTCCCATCATCCAGCACTACTTTCCCAGAGATCAAAACGCCAGCCCGAGTTACGTCTGGAGCATCCTGAGTACTCCGGTTCTGTCCGAATTGTTGAGACGGAAAAACGCAGACAAATAGAAAGAACACCGACAAAGCCAGAAAAGTGCTTTTCATCACACCTCATCCATGCGGACAAGATTATATTCCCCTACGCAGAGACCAGCGGATATCAATTTTCTAGACCTGTATGCCCTCAGGCGTGCGTGGCCCAGCTTCGACGGGATTTTGACCTCGGCGGGCACAATCAAGAAGGCTGGCCGCTCACCAGGAGGTGCAAAGGCGAGCCAACCGTCGGATGATTCCAAGCTGTTCCCGCTCCCGGGCCGCCCATTGCGATTAGCTCGGCTGCTGCGGGCGGGCTAGAGGGAACGCTCCCACACATCCGCGCAGAACGAGAATGTGCAGGACACTCACCGTGTTTTTTAGGATTTCTCAGGGAAAGGCGCTCGGCGGAAGAGTCGAACTTTGAGGAGAATTTTCCGCCGATCACAAAGGGATGGGGAATGATTGACAGTATGCCGATTCCCAGGTCTCGCAAAAGCGG
>PNAR01000354.1:0-12521 GCA_003169715.1 Acidobacteriaceae bacterium
GACGTGATGCTTTCCGTGCCAGGCATAGATCGCCAAATTCTTTTCCAGCGGCACCAATCGTTCAGCATCGGGATGCCGGAAATTACGCTTCCAATCTTCAGCACTCAGCGAGCGCAGCAGATATATCCACCGCTGATGCAGCGATTCCAGCAACACCAGGGAGATTTCAATCGGCGTCGCAAGATTGTCGGACGATTTTGCCCAGCCGTCTTCCAGATAAGGCTTAATCGTTGGCTCATCTTCCGTCAACGTGAGCTTGAATCTCACATACGCATTCATGTGGCTGTCCGGGAGATGATGAATCACCTGGCGCACGTTCCAGCCGCCGTCGCGATACGGGGTCTCCAACTGTTCTGGCGATAGGCCCGCGACCGCCGAACGCAGAGCCGCCGGGGTCGCCTCGATTTCGGCAATCATTTGTTGACGCTCTTCTTCGCTTGGAGAACCTTGATATTTAAATTTACCAATTGGATATCGCGGATCGTCGCTCATCTTGCCCTCCATGAGACTTGGTCAGGTGAGATAGATGAGATCGAGATGGGAAGAGCTGCAAAAATGTGTGTGCGCGAAAGTTTAATTGTTATTTCAGGCGGGACGCCTATCGAGCCAGAGCCAAAATTCTGACGGGAGCATTCGCGCGGTTTCCCAATTTCAGCGGCGCAACCATCACGATTCCGCCATCCGTGGGCGCACGATCCAGGTCTGCGACGTTTTCGATGAGGTAAGCGTCACGCGACAGCGTGTACTTAGATACTAAAGCATCTTTGGATGCTCCAACATCAACGCTTCCAGAATCGGTCCCGAGAGCAACCACATCGCGCCCTTCGATCAGAAATTTTGCCGCATCTGCGGAATATCCGGCAGAACGCGTGGCCCGGTCTTGACCCGAATAATCCTGCTGCGCGGTGGCGCCTGTAAGTGCCATCACAACAGAACCGGGAGGAACTTCGCCGTGAATTCGCTCCCAATTCGCGATATCAATAACTGATAGCTGGTAATTGGGATTCTTCTTCGCGCCGTCCCTGACATCGAGTACCACCAAAGGCGCAACCAACCGTTCCGCAGGAATTTGATCCGCAGTCCATAAACCGGTGCCCAACGCCGCAGGCGCATCCAGGCGAGTCTGCACGTACTTGTGCGAGGAAGGGTTCGCGTAAGCCGCATTTTTCAGCACGCTGGAACCAGTGATTGCGCTCTTCCTTGCTGCCGATGCCGTGGCGCCCGGATACGTCAAATCAACGACAGAGTGAAAGCCAACCGGCTGCGCCCCGGTGTTACGCCGCTGGCCAAAAAGGAATAACGCCAACGCCAGGACATATCCGATAATTAATGACTTGGTCCTCATAGCAATTCTGAGTTGATCTCTATTTATTTAGACGCTCGCGGGGCGAAAAAGTTCGACTAATTTATTAAAATGCTGTTAGACAAAAGATAGGCGAACTTTTTTAGATTCTTTACATTCTTACATTGACCGAAGCCTGACTCAACAAACTGGAGGACATGGGCCTTCGAGTTACGCGGATATTGCAATCAGCGCGGCAACCAGGGTTCCTAGAAAATTAACCGCGTCATTGTTCAGGATTTTTCGCCGCTCAAATAAAGCTCCCAAGAAGCTGTCGGTGATCGTTCCGCATAGCGCAGCTAGAATGGGAATAGCGAACCGCTTCCAGGAGATCGTTCCCGTCAGTGCGCACACGACGCTCACCACCATTGCCGCCGCGATTCCTGAGACTGTGCCAAGAGCGGTGATTGCTCCATCTGTTCCAGGAGGCACTTCTTCCCAAGTTGAAATGAGGTGCGCTTTCTCCCGGCTGAGTTGACCTACTTCACTCGATACAGTGTCGGCGGCAGCCTCCGATAGCGAGGCAGCCATAGCAACCAGGTACGCTGCTTTGCCGGTGAAGGAATAGAGCGTCGCGCAAACGGCGGCCACGCTCAGGTTTGCCAACACTTGAAGCGCATTACGACCTTCAATTTTTTCGGCAGTGCCGATTTTTACTTTTTCCTGATATCCAACTTTCGTACCCAGCCACGCCATTGCAAATACCGTCAACAGCGGAGCTAACGCGGGCAGTCCGGCTCCTGCGCAAAGCAGGAAACAAACTACGACCCCGGCCACACCCCCTGAGAAACTCACTGCTCGCGCGAAGAAAGCGACTATCGCGAAGGCAAGCGTAACGATGAGGCACAGCCACAAAGACCGCCCAGAAGTTCCGGCGAAGTGCGAATAAGCTCTGAATAGTTGACTTACCATGTCAGACATTCAATCCTCGCATGGCCACCACAACATCTAGCGATTCGTTCGAACATAACCCATTACTCTGCGGGTTACAGTCGCATTACTCCCCCACCGAACGTGCATCAAAGAGTTGTTTGTAGTTTAAACTCAACGCCTTGGCGCATCTGCCTGGCGCTACAACGAATGAGGTGAACTATGGCGGCCTCCGTCTGGTCTGGATATCTTACCTTCGGCTTGATTTCTATGCCGGTACGTCTATTTTCCGGCGCGCGTAGTTCAAGCATCTCCTTCCACATGTTGCATCGCGACGACCTTCAACGCGTCAAACAACAACTCTATTGTCCGGCGGATAATAGCGTCGTCGAGCGCAGCGAAATTGTGAAGGGCTACGAATATCGCAAGGATGAATACGTCGTGATCGAGCCCGAGGAGATCAAGAAGATCGAACCGAAGACCGCCAAAACAATGGAAATTCTGGAATTCGTGAAAGCAGACGAAGTAGACCCGGTGTTTTTCGAGTCTTCTTATTATCTGATGCCCGAAGAAGCCGGCCGCCGCCCGTACGCTTTGCTCACAAAGGCCCTTGAAGAAAGCGACTACGTCGCGATTGCCAAGCTGACCATGCACAACCGGGAATACACGGTTTTCTTGCGTCCTCGCGATGGCGGAATGATGTTGCACACAATGTATTACGCCGACGAGGTTCGGGAAGTTGAAGGATTCGGGGCTCCCGACGTCGAGCTCAAAGATGCTGAAGTTAAAGTCGCGCACCAGTTGATAGAAGCGCTTGCGGATAAGTGGGACCCAGAGAAATATCACGACACCTTCCAGGAGAATCTGAAAAAAATGATTCAAACTAAACTGGAAGGTGGAAAAATCACAGAAGTAGAAAACCCGAAAAAGCTCGCTCCTGTCGTGGATCTAGTGTCCGCGTTAAAACAAAGCCTCGCGGAAATGGAAGGCAAGAAAAAGCCGGCCGCTACAGCTCCACACTCCGCCGCGTCAGGAAAGAAGGCGCGAGGCCGGGGATAAGCGGATCGCGTTTTTGTCGCTAGTTCTGACGTTTGCTGCCGCGTATTCCCTCTCGCCGATGCGAGCAACCACCCTGATGTGTGCGGCATCCCTCTTAGGGAAGTGCTGGGAGAAAATTTAAACTCAAAGCTCGTTCTCCTCTCATTTACTGGCGCTTCCCCGTTCGCCCATTTAGAATGGAAAGCTCTTCTTAACATCAGACTCTTTTGAGTAATGACCATTATCCTGGGGTGCCGATGAAGTGGGTCCGTATCGCGCGTTCGGCAAGCGCGTTTTTATTGTTTTTGGTTTGCGCTGGTTGCGGGGACGTATATCGGCCGGTCGCCACCCCAATTATCCCCAGCTCCCCTAATTCAGCTTTCAGTAAAGCCGTCTTCGTTATTAGTGATAACGGCCCTCAAAACCCAGGAAGCAGCATCCAAATTGACGTTTCAGGCGATACCACATTGGGTGAAGTGAAAACCGGCGTTGGACCCGTACACGCCGTCCAAACTCCGGACGGTACGAAGATATACATTGCCAATAGAGCCGAAAATACGCTTTCCGAATATCAGCCTGGCACGCCAAACGCCACCAACCTGGAGCCTGTAACCACGATCAGTCTGCCGCCGGGGTCGAACCCTGTATTCGTGGCAACCGCGCAGAATGACACCGTGTTTTCGGCAAACTTTGGCACGGGGACCGTGGCGGCGATTTCCACGACTCAAAATGCTGTCGTGCGCGTGATCCCGCTCAGCCCGACCGTTCCGAATCCTAACATTGAGCCAGTTGCAATGGCCGAGACGCCGAATGGCGCCAAGCTCTACGTGGCTAACCAGGGGAACGGCACTACTTCTAGTTCGGTCAGCAGCATTAACCCTTCCGATAGTTCACTCAACCCTGCCGTGGTGAATTCGTGGGTTTCTCCCGTCTGGGTCGCGGCTCGATCGGACAGCGCTCGCGCCTACATCCTCGACGCTGGCGCGGGAACCTTATCCGCAATTGACACATCCACGGATGCGGTTCTGCCCAATCCCGTATCGGTAGGCGCGGGCGCAAATTTCATGTTCTTAGATAGCAAACGCAACCGGTTGTACGTAACGAACCCAGTCAATGGCAGCGTGAGTATTGTTGATGTGTCTGCGGATCCTCCCAGCCTTCTGGCAACGGATTGCGTTGTGTCCGGCTCAACTCCTCCGTGCCCCGCAACCTTTGCTCCGGTTTCGGTGACTGCCTTGCCCGACGGCAGCGGTGCTTATGTAGCCAGTTATCAGATTGGCTCGACATGCGCTGGCATTTCGGCCCCGTGCATCACATCGCAAGTTTCCGTGATTAGTTCAAACAGCAACAAGCTTTCTTCCGTGATTCCTTTGGGAAGCGTGAGTGTGGATATGACAAATGCGACGGTCTGCGGAGCCCCTGGCCCGGTAGGATCGCAAGGCGCAGTTCGATTCCGCCTCTCCATAGCTGCGGCCGGGGACAGCTCGAGAGTTTATGTGGCGAACTGTGACGCGGGCAGCACGACCGTGATCAGCGCCGTTCCCACCAGCAGCGAACCGTATCCGCCGAATACTGTCATTACGAATCTTCAGTCTCCGGTAAGCTCTTTTCCGCCCGCCCCAGCAACCGCAGGAGCACCGCCTTCGCAGGCCCCAGTATTTGTGTTGGCTACCCCGTGAGAGTGAATAGCAAAAGCGGTACTGCGCGAAAATGTGTGGCCGTTAAAATAAAGCCATCTTCAGAAATAAACTGGGGCTTTTCCTGCAAGAGTGGAGAAGGAAACCGAGGGTAGTTCGATCAGCGCACGCTATGCATACCTTTTCCGGAACATTCCCGCATCGTGAACTAGTTTTGTTCATCAAATTAAATCTTTGAAATTCACAGCGTTAAAGCGCGAAAAAGAGAGCACAATCAAAGGAGTCATGCCCGGAAGCCCTTCGCCCATCTACCTCGACGACGAACAAATCGACCTCTTCGCTCACGCTGCCGTAAAAGTGGCGTGGATACGATCCGAAGACGGCGAAGGCTTATCGCATTCGGCTGGTACGGTGGAAAATTCAGTCACCTTGATTGGCTGCTGCCTCTTTTGCCTGCTTGCCATCACTATTGCGAGCCTTTCGGCGGGTCTGCTGCTGTTCTTCTTAACCGGCCACCATCGTCCGTCGAGACGTATAACGATATTGATGGAGAAGTCTCGACCTTCTTCCGTGTGCTACGTCAGAACGGAAGCGATCTCATTAGGGCAATTGGCCTAACCCCGTTCTCACGGGAGGAGTATTTCATTGCCTGCTCGACAAATGGTCACAAGATTCCAGACCTTGAAAGGGCGCGACGTTTTTTCATTCGAGCGAGGCAGGTGCGAACGGGTCTAGCGCAGACCGCAAGCTTGGGACGCTGGGCGAATTGCAAGGACACATCGAGAGCGGGAATGTCAGGTGTGGTCTCACGATGGCTTGGTAGCGTGGAAACGTTGCCTGCGATTGCGGAACGCTTCCTCCGAGTTCAGATCGAGAATCGGCCAGCGACCGAAGTGATTGATCTGTATGACAGCAAGGGAACTCTATTTTACTGTGACCCCCCGTACCCACACTCATCCCGTACCGACGACAAAGCCTACGGAAATGAAATGACGGACGCAGATCATCGGCGAGTCGCAGGCATGCTGCGTCGGGTGAAAGGCAAAGTTGCGGTTTCTGGCTATCGCTGCGACTTAATGGACACGATGTACAAGGATTTCAATCGGCACGATGCCGCGTCAAAGATGTGTCACTCCGTTAAGAAACTAAGAAAAGAGGCGCTCTGGGTTAATTATTAGATTATTATGGCTGCGGCTCAACGGTAAGAATGCCGATAGACTATCAAGCCACACGTCAACGACTAGACCGGGAGTTTGATGCCGTTGAGGAAGCAGCGCTGAGGGGGCAGCCACCCACTTGGAAAGACGCTGCCCTGCGGGAAGGTTTTGACGAGATTTTCCAGTCAAGAACGCAGGCGTATCGAGAGGTTCTGCTCGGTTGCATTCTTGCAAAATTACAAGATCCCACCATTGATATTCACAAGCCTTACGTAGGGCAGGGCGAGACTTCCTACAACGGACGGACTCTGGACGAAAGGGTAGTGAATCCATTTCTACACGACAGACGGATTCCGTCCTCCAGAGGTCCGTTCCTCTCCGCTTTCCGGCGGTCCGTTGCGTTTGTACCCGAAACCCGGGATGGGCTGAGAGACAAGGAGGGCTTTGACGCACTTCTGGCCATCATCGACAAGGTCCACGAAGCGAAAGAATCTTATCTGCTCAGAACTTTGCGCTACACGCTGCATAGGCTTATTGAACTCCGGGATGCCGCTGAAATCTCGCTTTCTCGTCTGCAGCGGCTGAGCCTTGAACAATATGACAGACTCATTGAAGGCTTGCTGGATACTCCGAGTGGCGGCAGGTTTCCTGTGCTACTCATCGAGACTGCGTTTACTACCATAAGAGACACGTTTGGGCTTTCATGGGTTATCGAAGTACAGGGCATCAACGCGGCTGACCGAGCCGTGGGAGTTGGTGGTGACATCACGATTCGTGCAGGAGACGCGATTATTATGGCCGTAGAAGTCCCTGAGCGACCTGTCGACAGAAACCGCGTGACGGCTACCTTCCAGACAAAAATTGCGCCTCAAGGGATTCAAGACTACCTTTTCTTTGTGCGAAACGAAGTGGGTGACGACGTGCTCCGTCAGGTTCGTCAGTATTTCGCACAGGGCCACGAAATTAACTTCCTCCAAATGCGCGATTGGTTGAGAATCCTGCTTGCCACTCTGGGACGATCTGGTCGCGAAACCTTCAATCGCATTATCATCGAAAAGTTGCAAGCTGCTGAAATTGCCACCGCACTCAAAGTTGCGTGGAACTATCAGATCGCTCAGATTACAGATGCTTGATCCAACAACTGCATGGTGAGACGCAGAGTTTGGCTGCGGATGGGCTCCTAAACTTTAACGAGGCGAGCGAAGCTACAAGATGTTTGCAAATTAGCCAACAAGGATACGCATAACTGGGGTTAACTGCTTTTTATCCGCACGTAGCGGGCTAGATCACGCCGCCCACGCACTACCCCGCCGCTACCGCCTGCTGCTTCTTATATCGCAGCGCGATGTTCATGAAGATGTTTCCGCTGGAAGTTTCGAAGCAGAGAACCATGGCCTCAGTATCTTCTGTGCTTTTGGAGCCATGTTCAGCAGTAAGCAGGGCTGGCGGATGCACACGGAAATGGAACCCCTGATCGTTCAAGAACGCTACGGCATTGCCGATCACCTGGTTCGCCAACTCACAGACGGCTTCCGGAACAAGATTGTCCGTTTCCGGCAATTCGCAACCAGCGAAATGGCTAGCGACGCGCCGGGCGGTTGCCGGATCGAGATCAAAGATGATCCTTCCTTCAATGTCGCCAGTCAGCCACACGAGTGCGGCGACGCCTTTTCGACGATAGGCCTCCTCCTCCATGCTGAGGTGTCCAATTGCCATGGGCGACTTCAATCCTGGAGCCAACACCGCGTCGGCTGCGTTGATAAAAGGCTGAATCAGCTCCATCTTCATATCAGGCTCCGGCCCCCGCCGCATCCGCCACTTCAGCGTCGTTACCGAGGACGTACTTGATCACTTCATACAATACTTCCGGCTTTACCGGTTTTTGAACGAAATGGCGCGCGCCTCGTTGCAGAGCCGCCACAATGTTTTCCTGATATCCGACGGAAGACACCATGACGATTCTCGCTTCTGGATGCTGCTGCACGATCTTTTCCGCGGCCTCAATTCCCTCCATCTGCGGCATGGTGATGTCCATGAGCACAATGTCAGGATTGATGCGGGTGTATTCGGTGATTGCGGCCACGCCGTCCCCTGCTTCGCCGGCCACTTGCCCACCAAACGTCTCGATAATGCGAGCCAGGTTCTTCCGGGCGAACACTGAATCGTCCACGATCAGATAGCGAACTGGCTGCCCATCTTTGCTGCGTCGTACTGGCACAAATTGTCCCATATAAGCACCCTCCAGTGCCGTAAGTCTCTGCGTCACAACTTCGAATGTCATTCCACTCAGAGCTTTCCAACCCCAGCCGACTTGCCGGTCCGGGAGAGGATTCTGGATCGGTTTTCCATGCAATGCACCTGCAATGTATTTGCTAGTGCTTCCAACTCAATCACACGAACTGCGTATCCTCTTTCGATAGCCGCTTTCGGCATACCGTAAACAACACAGGAATCCTCGCTCTGAGCGATTGTCAATCCTCCCGCTGCCTTGACCATTCCCATACCTTCAGCACCGTCGTCCCCCATGCCAGTCATCAGGACTGCGGTTCCCTGCTCGCCAAAATCCTCCGCGAGACTCTGGAATAAAACGTCAACGGATGGGCGATGTCCATTTACCCTGGCATCGTCGCCTAACACAACGATGTTGCCCAGCGGAAGACGCTTCATCCTGAGGTGGCGGTTTCCAGGAGCAATCAGCACCCGGCCGGAAAGCAACAAATCGCCGGATTGTGCCTCTTTGACTTTAATCGCGCAGGTCTCATCGAGACGCCGGGCGAACATCTCCGTGAACCCTTCCGGCATATGTTGAACGATGACGATTGTGCCTGGAAAATCAGCCGGAAATTGCGACAGTACATATTGCAAAGCCTGCGGGCCGCCCGTGGAAACACCGATCGCCACAAAGCGTGTCGGATTCTTTTTCGAGTCTGGCGCGATCTTAGGCGTGGACTGCAATGTTCCAGGAACGCAGGGAAGATTTACTCCCCGGCTCTGTGCCGCCGCTTTGATCTTGCCAATCAGTTCGCGCGCGATCTCCGGCATGCGGGCAGAGACATCTCGCGGTTTGGCAACGAAATCAAACGCTCCCATGGACAAGGCTTTGAGTGTGACCGACGCGCCTTCAGTGCTGTGCGAACTCACAACAATGACTGGCAACCGATAGCGGCGCATGATCTCCTTGAGCATGTCGAGGCCGCCCATACCCGGCATTTCCAAATCCAGCGTAACCACCTGCGGTCTTAATTCTTCGATTTTCTTAAGACCGAAATTTCCATCCATCGCAGTGCCCACAACCTGAATGGAGCTGTCAGTTTCGATGATCTGCGGAATCAATTTGCGCATTAATGCGGAATCGTCCACCACCAGCACCCGAACTGACTCGGTCATTATCATTGGCTGGCTCCAGCAGCCGCAGCCGCAAATTGCGCCCGCTCCGCTTGCGAAAGCAACAGCTCGGAGGAGGCTTTTCCATCTTTCTGCTCTGAACGGGAGGTCGAAAATCGTTCCAGAATGGCCGCAAGATTCATAATGAGCACCACTCGCCCGTCACCCAGAATCGAAGCTCCACTCACGAGGTCCGTCGTAATAGTGCAATCATCCAGCGCTTTAATTACTAACTCCTCCTCGCCTTCCAACGAATCAACAATGAGCCCAAGTTTGCGCTCTCCAAATGCAATCACCAGCACGAAGATCTTTCCGGAAGCATTGGAGTGTCCGCTACCTATGCGTCCCATCCGCATGACCGGCAGCACCTGGTTGCGCAATTGCAAGACTTCATAAGACTCAACTTGATGCAGGTCCGATTCGAACGCTCGCGTAATTTCCGCAACCGCATTCAACGGGATTGCGTAGAGCCGCTGTTCCACGCGGAACAATAATGCCTTGATGATGGCAAGCGTCAATGGCAGCTTCAAACGGAAGGTCGTGCCCTCGCCTATGCGAGTCTGAATGTCCACCGTGCCCTTCAGCCTTTGCAAAACACTTCGAACCACATCTAATCCCACACCCCGGCCTGATATTTCCGTAATTTCTTCCGCGGTACTGAAGCCAGGCCGGAATACCAGATCAATTGTTTCGGAATCGGTAAGACGTGACGCCTCTGCCGAAGAGATGATGCCTTGCTTCAACGCTTTGTCTTTTACTTTTTGCGGATCAATGCCTGCACCATCGTCACTGATGGAAATAATCACATGGCTGGCGTGATGATAAGCATCGAGCCGGACAGTACCCTTTTCCGGCTTGCCATTTTTTCGCCGTTCCTCAGTTGCCTCAATGCCATGACTGACCGCATTCCGAACAATATGTGTAAGAGGCTCCGCGATTGCATCGAGCAAGCTCTTATCGAGATCAGTATCTTGACCCCTTATGTCCAGCTGGACATCTCTGCCGCAACGCTTCGCGACGTCGCGCACCAGTCGCGGAAAACGGCGAAACAACTGCTCAACTGGAACCATCCGCACTTTCATCACCGAGCGCTGAAGGTCTCCCAGCACTCTGGCCTGGAATGCCATGGCATCGGCAAACTTTCCCCGTATCGCTTCCCGGGGATGTAGCTTGGCGAGTTCGTTGAGCGCCTGCTGAAGCATGGACTTTCCGATAATCAGTTCTCCCACAAGATTAAGAACGGTATCAATACGACTCGAGTCCACTCGCAGAGTGTTCTCCGCGCTTTGAAGCGGAAGCTGATTCGGCGGTCCTTCCAGTTCGGAGAATGTCCTGGACAGAACATGGTCTTCAGTAAGAAGGGATTCGTCGGCCAGCAGGCTCAGTTCAGTTGGAATGGGGATTGCTGTGGCAGATTCCGGGTTTGGCGTTGATTGCGCAGCGGGAGTGCCCAAGTCAAGAGCCTGTACATTCACTTCAGCGATGATGGTTGGAATGCGGCACCGGGAAGCGATTACATCTTTTGATTGATCGCTTGCCACAACAAGGGTTAGTTCTTTGCTGGTTCCTTCGGATCCCGCCTCCGGGCGAGTAGCGAGAACATCGCCGATCTTGCTCAACTCCATCATGACAAGTTGCCGAGCTGCCATCGGCATCGCGCAAAGCGGGTCAATCTGTGCGGTAATTTGGTAAGTATGTCTGCCTCGCTCCGTCGCTTCCTGAATTCGTAGCCTTTCGTATTCAGTCCAACCGATTGCGGGAGCGAGTGCCGCTTTCGCACGCCGTGTCTTCTTGGTGACTTTTGCTCCGGTCAGCTCGCGAAGAAGTTCTTTCACCCCGATAACAGGCGGCAACTTCTTGCCGCGCTGATAGGCCGCCAGCATGGCATCAAAAGTATCGGCGGCACAAAACGCAATTTCAGCGAGAGAAACATGAGTTGGCACCACTTCGGCCGCAAGCCCATCTTCCAGTTCATGGGCTAGTTCGCTAAGTTCACGGAAACCACATGCGGCAGCGTCGCCTTTCAGCGTGTGCACGGTGCGGCGCATGCCCCGCATTGCCTCAATGTCGCCGGGTTGCTTCTCGAGTTTTAGCGCCTCATCGTTCAGGGCCTGCAACAATTCCTGCGCGGTCTCAAAAAAGAGTTCGCGCAGTTCGTCGCCCGGTCCATCGGAAAATTGCGTCATCGCTGTGCCTCGACGTGCCGGTATGCGGTTCCGCTTTCCCGGTAAAGCAATGCGAACTTGTCGGTAAGATTGCGCAAGCTCTCGGCGTGGCCGACAAATAAATATCCACCGGGATTGAGACAGCGCGCGAATTTTTCAACTAACCGCTTCTGCTCCGGTTCGTCGAAATACATCATCACGTTGCGGCAGAAAATGATGTCGTTATGCTGTGGCAGATATTCGGTCTTAAGATTGTGAAAGTCGAAATGAACCAGCTCTTTTACCGCCTTCTTGACGGCATAGCGTTCGCCCACCTTGTCGAAGTACCTCAAGCGATAGCTGTAGTCCACCGAGGCCATCTGGCTTTCCGAGTAACTCCCCTCCTGCCCCGCTCGCAAAACTGAATAGTTAAGATCACTTGCGAGAATTTCAACTTTCCATGGACTGGGTATGAGTGGCTTGGGCCAGATGAGTGGCGCAGTTTGCTCAAACCTAAATTGATAATTATGGAGCGCATCGGCCACCAGCATCGCGATTGTGTATGGTTCTTGTCCCGTGGAACAACCCGCGCTCCATATGCGAAGAAGATATTCTCCACTTTCCTTTTTCTGTCGCAGTACCTCAGGCAATATGTGCAGATGAAGGAGATCAATCTGCGCTTTATTACGAAAGAAGCTGGTTTCATTAATAGTGAGGTCCTCGAGCAGCTTTGACAGTTCCTGCCTTCCCTCATCGCTGACGAGCAGCCGGTAATAGCTGTAAAAAGAATCGAGTCGGCAATCTTTAAGCCTTCGCTGCAAGCGGTCTTGCAGGAAATGGGCCCGCCTGGCATCGAAATGCATTCCACATTCCTGATAGACAAGCGCCTGTAAAAGCTTCAATTCGGCATCGGAGACATGCATCGCGAGGGCTGGTGTGCTCATTGGCT
>PNAR01000354.1:12541-20035 GCA_003169715.1 Acidobacteriaceae bacterium
TTCGTGTTCCGCTGAAGTCCGGTGTACTCGAGCAACTTCGACATATCAAGCAATACGATCAGGCGGCCCTGATATTTTCCCAGGCCCGTTACGCAGTTCAGCCCGCCTTCCTCGAATTGAGTTGGCGACGGTTCTATATCTTCCGCAGGAACCTTAAGCACTTCGGACGCGGAATCCACAATCAAGCCGGAAAGTCGCCCATTGTGTTCCACCACCAGTATCCGGTTGCGCCGGCTGTTGGTTATTTCCCGCTCTCCCAGACGCTTTCTTAGATCAATCACGGAAACAATTTTTCCGCGAAGGTTGATCACGCCCTCCACGTAATCCGGCGCATCCGGCACGGCGGTAATTTCCGGTACACGCACGATTTCATGCAACGAAACAATCGGGACGCCGTAAGTTTCGCGCCCTACGCGGAAGCCGACAATGTGCAGTTCACGGTTCATGTGAAGTTCGGTACTTACGCCCGGGAGCCAGCCGCAGCCTGGCGCACCGCGCCTTTTCTCATTCGGACTTCCTCGCCCATCAGCGCCCGTTCCATTTGTTCGAGGGCGAACCGTCCCATAGAATCCATTAGCTCGCGTGACATCTTCGACATTTGTTCCGCCGAAGCCGCGAGTTCCGTTGAACCGGAGGTTGTTTGCTGCACCAATTCCCGCATCCGCTCCATGGCTTTCACCACCGCATGGGCTCCCGACGCTTGTTCTTCCACGGCGGAGTTAATTTCGTGTGTGATTTCGTTCAACCGCGTGGTCGCCCGCGCAATCTGCGAAGAACCGTGGGACTGCTCATTGGTCGCGGCGCCGATCTCTTGCGCGAATTTATAGACCTCGGTCACAACATTCGAGATTTTTCGCAGCGCTCCATTCAATTCTTCGCCAAGCCCTAGCCCCTCATTCACAATGTCGGTGCTTTGCTCCATGTTCTCGACGGCTTTTCTGGCTTCTTTCTGAATGCTTTGAATAAGTTCGGAAATTTCCTTGGTGGATTGAGCCGACTTTTCCGCAAGTTTTCTAACCTCATCCGCGACAACCGCAAAACCCAAGCCATGTTCTCCGGCGCGGGCCGCCTCAATAGCGGCATTCAAAGCCAGTAGGTTCGTCTGCTCCGCCAGATCGTCAATGACCTCGATGATCTTGCCGATGTCATCGGCTCTTTGACCCAGGACATCAATAATTTCTCCCGACGACCGAATCGTCGTATTGATCTTGTTCAATCCATCGGTGGCTTTTTCCATCGTCGTGATGCCGCTATGCACCTCTTCCCGGGAACGATTGGAGATGTCCAGCAACACTTTTGCCGTATCCGCCACTCTTTGGATCGAAGCGACCATCTCGTCAATGGAAGCCGACGTTTCGCTGACGCTCGAGGCTTGCACCTGCGTGCTCTTCACCATGTTTTGCACGTTCACGCTCATTTCGTGCATCGTGCTCGTAACTTCGTCAATGGCCGAGGAGGTTTGCAGGCTGATCTTGGCTGATTCATCGGAGGCCCCCGCAACCTGGCTTGAGGCACTGGCCACCTGCGAAGAAGCGTCACGCACATTTCGTACCAGGCTTCGAAGTCCGTCAATCATTCGGGCAAAGGCATTCCCCAGGGTATCGTTGGCTGATCTGGGTTGTACCTCCACGGTGAGGTTGCCGCCTGCTATGGCTTCAGAAACGGAGGCCATTTCTTTCAGGTAGGTGACCATGTTGCCGAACGTCCGAGATAATTGACCGATTTCATCGTCGCGTTCGACGTCAATGTGGTGTTCCAAATCGCCGTTGTTGGCAATTTGTTGAGCCACAGCCATAAGTTTGTTCAACGGATCGGTAATTGATTTGGCCGAGCGAAACGCGATAATAATTCCCAGCGCCAGTGCGATCAACGTGCTCAATAAAGCCACTCCAATGGTCCATGTGCTGGCAGTCTCATCGGACGCACGGCTTTCATCGAGCACTTTCTTGTTTTCCCGGTCAGCCGCGTCGAGCGGGTCGGTCGAATTTTTTACCCAGGAAGAAGCATCCTTTTGCAAGTAGAAGATTTGCAGCTCCGCAACTGTGGAGTTTCCCGAATCCACCTCTTTACGTTTTTCAAGAAGTGGGGCTGCGAAATCGGTAGTCCACGTATTTTCGTTTTTTTGAACTCTCTCGATCTCCTCGCGTTCCTGCACTGAAGCTAATTTTTGGACGTCGCCGAGTGCTTCATTTAATTGCCGTTCTCCATCGTTCATTCGGTCAACTTCACGAGTGTCGCCGCTCAACAGGTAATTGCTCAAAAAGAGCCGGTTCTGCATCATCTGGAATCTGATTTTGGCGTTCGTCTCAGCGATCTGAAGCGACTTGGAGGCCGCAGCTTTCGTGCCCCGCTCCCTGTACATCGCCACAATATTCACGAGGAAGAGCACGACAACCATCAGAAGGATGGCTCCGAAATTCCAATAGAGTTTCCTGCCAATCGTCATTGCTGCTCCTCCATCTTTGAAGTCCTCGACTCGGCTAATTTTGAGGTACAAACTTGATTTCAACTGTTTCCGTACTTACTGCGCTAGCGGGCTCGAACTTCCATTTCTTTACCGCGTCCATTGCAGCGTTCAGTAGCAAAGGGTGCCCCCCGACCGCTGTAGTGTTCTTTACCGTGCCATTCGGTGCGATTACAATCGCCAGCCTCACCGTCCCGGAAATGCCCATCCGCCGGGCTATCTCTGGATAGTCTGGCGGTGTCCTCGTTTTCACCTTCCGGCTCGTGCTTTCCTGAGCCATGCACAGCAACGATGAACAAATCGAAACCACCGGGAAAATCAGGAATATTGCCAAAGTCCCTCGTACCAGCAATCGGCGAACAGTCTCCACGAAGATGGCTCCCTTCAATTGCGGTAACGTTCCGCTAAAATGCAACTACCCTGCTGCTTCACTATTAATTGTTGTATCCTTAGCCCCTTGCCACGACAAACCCTTTTAGATTGAGCAAGTTACTTTGGTACTCTAACCTTGGTGGGCCGTGTTTCATGCGAGGGAGTTCCGTGTCAGCGCGTTGTCAATCCGCATTTGGCCGACTATTACGTAGATTTCCCACTTTGACACCCCATTGTCATTTCACTTGACTCAAAATGAGACTTGAGTCTAATGTCCAATTATTCAATTAGTTGTAGGCGAAAGTCAGAAAGAGGCCTCTCTGAAGGCACAACACGGAGAACTTGGGGTGGATCATGGCTCACCGATCCATTCGCAAGGTTCTTTTCAAGATTTGTTGTTGCAGATTTCGGACGCTGCCGTACAAGGTGCGCCCACTCCCTTCCTCATTCGATTTTTTTGCCAACTGACACGGCAGTTTTTTCAAGTGGATGGCAGTTACTTTTGGAAAGTAGTCTCCGCCACAGAGTTCGTCGGGATAGAAGCCGATGGATTGATGGCTGACGGGTTCAGGGGAGCCCGCCTGAATTCAACAGAGAGCAATGCGATAGCTGAAGCTGTGCGTACGCGCAAAACTGTGTACGCCAATCAACCGGATCCTACGGACTATCCCCTCGGATCGAACCCATGCAAGTCCCTTATGGCTGCCCCTTTGGTAGTTTCCAACGAGGTGACCGGAGTTGCCGTATTTGTCCAACAGAACGAAGCCGACTTTTTCAACGAGGATCTGGCGGTCAAAGCTACTATTTTTGCCGGCCAACTGGCCAGCCTGTTAGAAGCGAGCCGGTTATCGGAAAATTCGCGCGAAGAGCATCGCCGCGCTGAAATATTGGCGGAAGTTGCGCATACACTGCACTCTGTCCCGGATCCATCCGGAGTCATTGCGGCGGTGGCCGGGCGTCTTCGGGTACTGTTACGCGCTCAGCTAATCACCGTGCTGATGCGCCGCGGCGCCAACTTCGATCTTTCCGATATTTCAGCGGAGAGTCCGGAGCTTGCCATCTCCGTCCGTTCCCGGCACGACCGGAAGGGACTTCAATTCGCCGCTGAGCTGGCCAATCGCGCTCTCGCCGAAGGCAAGCTGATTGCGACTCCTATTGAGCCTGCGACGCACGTGCTCGGTGAACTGATCCCCGCCGGGATGTTGATGGCTGCTCCTTTTCGTACCTCCAATGCGGAGGGCGTTGTTCTCGTGTATCCACGGAACAATGATCCTTTTAGCGAAGAAGAAAAATCTCTTATTTCCGCGGTCGCCGGCTTCGGTGCCGTGGCAATCGCCAATGCGGAGTTGTACACAACCGCTCGCGGCCAGGCTCATGAACTTCACCAGCTCCTCAACATTTCCGCTGAATTGGGATCGCTCGGCAACCTTGATCAATTCATGCGTCAATTCGTTTTGCGCGCAAGTGACTTCCTCGGATTCGAACGCGCATTCGTCGGCATGTTGGAAGGCGAATCATTTCGTATCCGCTGGAAATATAGCCATGGTCAGTCTGCGCCAACAGACGCCATGTTGCCCGATGGCGTTACCAGCCGGGCGCTATTGAAAAAAGAAGCCTTCTGGACGGACCACCCTACGGATGTGCCAGGAGTGGACGTTGAATTAATCGAGAAGTTTAAAGTGCGCCAACTTTTGGCCGTTCCGTTGCTTGGAACCGATGGAAATGTTTTGGGAATGTTGGGAGTTCTCGACCGTCTGAATGGCGCCGATATATCGCAAGAGGATATTGGGAGAGCTCGCGCGCTTGCCACCCAAGTCGCCATCGCCTTGGAGGTGACTCGGAACCTGCACTTGGCCGATCAACATCGCCACCGCGCCGAATCCTTAATGGGATTGGCCTTGGAACTAAGTTCGCTGACCCGGGTGCCTGAGCTTGCTAAAAGATTTGTTTCCCATGCGGTCGCAATGACTGGAGCAGCGGCTGGCGCGCTGGTAGTGCAAAATGATTCGGCGCTGCAAACCGTGGTGTTGCAAACATTGGCTGGGGAAGACCTCGCCGATGCTTCCATCACCGGCCGTTTCGCTTCAGCGATCTCCGAGGCCTTGTCACACCATCCACAGGCAATCGTTTCGTCAAGCGCTTCCGGCTTATTGAGCCCCGGTGTTGCGGAAGCGCTGCAATGGACCGATTGCACTTTGATTAGACTGCTGGGCGCGACGGGAGAATTGCTTGGCGTGTTCTGCATGGCGAAACTTGCGGTAACGGAAGATCATCCGCTACTGCTGGCAATTGCGGGACACGCATCGGTCGCCTTGGAAAATGCCCGGTTCTTCGCTTTGATGGATCGCGCGAATCGTCATTGGATCGAAATCTTCGATGCCATCACCGATTTCATCGTTTCTCACGACGAGGCTGGGAATGTTCTGCGCGCCAATCGCTCTTTGGCCGATTTCATCGGCGTGCAGCCGAAAGAATTAATCGGAGTCAACATGAGCGCGTTGCTTGCTATCGGCACCGACGCGCCAGCGCGATTTTGCCCTTTCTGCCGCAGTACCGGGGAGACCGAGGGTGAGTATGTGCATCCTGTATTGGAGCGCACTTTTCTGGTATCCACATCTCGCGTTCACGGTGCCAGCAGCGAGGTGCTGCAAACCATCCATGTATTGAAAGACATTACTGACCGCAGAGAAGCGGAACGCCGCTATCGGGAACTGTTCGACAACATTCAGGAAGGATTATTTTTTTCCACTCCAGACGGGCGTTTTATTGAAGTGAATGATGCGCTGGTTCGCATGCTTGGCTATAGCAGTCGAGAAGATCTCCTACAGACCGACGTTCGCAACCAGGTTTATATTTCGCCGGAGCAATTACTGGAAATTACCGAACAGATCCAACGATATGGAGTATTGCGCAACCAGGAAGAAACGCTTCGCCATAAGGATGGAAGTACGGTTCACGTCCTCATCAACGCATTTGCGGTCCGCGATGTTCATAACCGCATGCTCCAATATCGGGGATTAATTCTGGATATCAGCGGCCTGAAGACCTTTCAGTCAGAATTGCAGCGAGAACGCGATTTTTCCGGGAAAATTCTCAATAACACGCAAAGCCTTATTCTTGTGACCGACATTACCGGCGTTGTCAGCTACGCGAACCGGCGCTGGTATGACATGGGTTATGAGCAAAGGCAGGTGTTGGGATGTCCCATGGAAGACCTGGTAATACCAGCCAGGCGCGGCGTTCTTAATGAAGCGTTCAAAGAAATATTGGCCGGCAACCAGGTGGATAATCTTGATCTTCAAATTTTGCGAAGCGACGGGCGAGTCGGCCACTTCTCCGTGAACCTCAGCCCCATGCGCGATGAGCAGGGGCAGGTTACCAGCGTTGTCGTGATCATGAGCGACATCACCGACGCTGCAACCTTGCAGTCCAAGTTGATGCACGCGGAAAAAATGGCGGCCGTCGGCCAATTGGTATCGGGAGTTGCGCACGAGGTTAACAACCCACTCACCGCCATTCTCGGTTTTGCTGACCTGCTAATGGAAAATCACGAAGTCCCCGAGAGTGCCCGGAAAGATTTGCGAGTCATCTTGCAGGAGGCGCAGCGCACCAAGCAGATCGTACAGAATCTGCTGAGCTTCGCGCGCCAGATGCCTCCGCAGCGCAAACCCGTTCAGCTCAATATTATTTTGCGCCGCACCCTGCAATTGCGCGCTTATGACTTCCACAGCCGGGGAGTGGAAGTCATCGAGCAGTTTGATTCAGACTTGCCATTTGTCGTCGGAGACGCTCATCAACTCCAGCAAGTCTTTCTAAATATTGTAAACAACGCGTATGACGCAGTGCGGGAAGCTGCGCGCCCCGCCCAGATCGAAATTACTACAGTTAGGCAAGGAAGCATGGCCGAGATTTCTTTTCGCGACAACGGCCCCGGCATAACTTTTCCCGATCGCATCTTCGATCCCTTCTTCACCACCAAGGAAATAGGGAAAGGCACGGGGCTCGGCTTGAGCATTTGCTACGGCATCGTCCGCGAGCATGGCGGCGAAATCTTTTGTCACAACAACGAGAGCGGCGAGGGCGCGACCTTTGTGGTCCGGTTTCCCGCTGCATCGGAAATGGTCTCTCTGAGTGCCGTCGCTGGGGTCGCACAACCATGACAAACACGACAATGACAACATCCAACGCAAAACCCGCTCCGCTACCCCTGTTACTTATTGAGGATGAACCCGCCGTAATGAGTTACGTTCGCGCGGTTCTGGAACGCAATGGCTATTCCGTCGTCTGCGGCAATTCCGGCGCCGAGGGAGTGCGCCTTCTCGAATCTGGCGAATTCCTGGGCGTGGTCTCGGACATGCGAACTCCCGGGGGATTGGACGGAGGCGATGTACACGCGTGGATCACAAGAAACCGCCCTGAACTGGCATCGCGAATTGTTTTTATTACCGGCGATATCGCCAACGAGGACACCGTTGCCACTTTGCGCAAAACCGGCGCGCCTTGTGTGGAGAAACCGTTTCGGGTTCAACAATTCATTTCAGTCATAGAAAAAACCATAGGGAAGGCACCGTGAGCGACGATTTACGCATACGACTATTAATTGTGGACGACGAGCAGAGCATCCGCCGTTTGTGCATGACGGTGGGTGAGGCGCTGGG
>PNAR01000442.1 GCA_003169715.1 Acidobacteriaceae bacterium
CTGGTGGACAAGAACGAAGTTGCAGTGGTGGACATCAAAGCGCGGAAAGTTCTTGCGCACTGGCCCGTCGCTCCCGGCGGCGCTCCGGTGGGAATGTCCATAGACACAAAGAAGCGCCAACTTTTTATTGGATGTCGAAATCCGCAGAAGCTGATCGTGATGAGCACTGACGATGGCAAAGTGCTAGCCGATCTGCCTATTGGCGCAGGAGTGGACGCCACGAGATTCGATGGCAATCGAGCGTTTGCGAGCTGTCGTGACGGCAAGCTTGTAATTGCCGGCGAGACCGCTCCCGGCAAGTTCGAAATCCTGCAAACAGTAACCACCCCACTCGGCGCGAGGACAATGGACATTGACACCGAGACGCACAAAGTATATTTGCCCACCGCCGAATTTGAGGAGTCCACTCCTCAATCAACTGGTCGGCCCAGAGCCAAGCCCGGGAGTTTTATGATCGTCGTGGTCGCGAGGCAGTAAGAGTAGCGGTCCGTCAACGAGCTTCGTTGCGATACCCAAAACCAGAGAAGCGGAAGTAAGTTGTATCCGGGAGGCCACAGCCCGGATTATTTTTTGGCGCATCTGGGAGAAACGCTGGAGTTCCATATGGACAGCACGGGAGCGGGGACGATTTGGAATCTATCCGACAGTTCGCCGTATTGACCAGCGCCAAAATTCCCAGCCTTCGCAAAGAATGCGAAAGGCTGGGGGCATCCGGAACTAATATCCGGTGCAAAATTGAAAGTGCATCGGGTCCTTTGACCTGCCGGGCCAGTCGCCGCCCCACTCGAATCCGGCTTGTTGGAAGACTGCGATCACGTCTGCATTCATGTCGCCGGATGTTCCTTGCGAGTTGCTTTCCGAGTTCAAATCAATTGCGATTCCCCAGCTGTGCGCGGAAAGCTTGGCTCCGGTTCGTTGCGGACGGAAGGAGAAACATCCGCCGAAGCTGAATAGTTCCGGCTCCAGTCCTTTATTCTTAATCTGAGTGAAAACAGCCTCCATCGTGTCAACCAGCAGTTTGTGGCAGCGAAAATGGGTAATGGTTTTTGAATGATCGAATGAAAGCATCAGCGGGACGGGCAGGGCAACATAATCCAAAAACTTGATCGGCCATTGCACATCTAGCGTTCCATCGAGCTGAATGTAATCGTGAATATCGCCGAAGGTTTCGATGATCTGGTTGATTCCTTTTGGAGTCAGTAGGCTTGTGGTCTCAGGCACACTTCCGCCTGCGCTTGTCGTTTCTGTCATAAGTTTGTCCTTTTTATTATTGGGAATAAAACGCTGCAAAATTCGAAGGGGTAAACTGTCTATATAATTTCTGGTTGCGCACTAGGGCGGACCCAACGTGAAATGCAAGACGTAGCAAGCTACGTCTCTACCAGCCGGCTTGGTTGTCCGTTGTTCTGACTGGACAGATGAGGACATCTGTCCCTACGTGTTCACGAAAGAGGTTTTTCCTTGGCTTACGATGATTTGCGCGAATGGATCTCAGTGCTTGATCGCGCCGGAGAACTGAAAAAGATTTCCGCCGAAGTGGATCCGATTCTCGAGATAACCGAGATTGCTGATCGCGTCAGCAAGAGCTCCGGCGGCGGCAAAGCACTCCTGTTTCAAAATATCAAAGGCCATCCGGGCGCGCAGGTTCTGATCAATCAATTCGGGTCGGCACGCCGCATGAATCTCGCGCTTGAGGTCAGCGCGCTCGACGAAGTCGCGGACCGCATTCGTCATTTCATGGACGTGAAGTCCCCACAGGGCTTTCTCGACAAAGTGAAAATGCTACCGATGCTGGCGGAAATGGGGAAATTCTTTCCCAAGACCGTCTCAACTGGACCTTGCAAAGAAGTCATACGCCGCGAAAAGTTCTCGCTCGATTATTTTCCCATCCTGAAGTGCTGGCCTAAAGATGCAGGACGATTCATCACGCTGCCGTGCGTGGTTACGCGTGACCCAAATACGGGCAAGCGGAATGTGGGTTGCTACCGGATGCAGGTCTATGACGAGCACACTCTTGGTGCGCACTGGCAGCGGCAAAAAATCGCGGCAGAGCATTACCGGGAACGCATGCGAGCGGCGGCTGGAGAAAATCCCACCCTCCCGCAAAGTGCGCGGGAAGGACGGGGCACCCGCGGCGTCGCGGTTGATGTCATGGCGCGGTCCTCTGGCGGGTCGGTGCGCATTGAGGATTCTCCTTCGGGAAAGATGGAGGTTGCTGTGGCCATCGGAACCGATCCTGCGATAACTTTTTCGGCGATTGTTCCTGCCCCCCCTGATATTGAGGAATATTTGATTGCTGGATTTCTGCGGCAGAAACCTGTTGAGCTGGTGAAGTGCGAAACCGTGGATCTTGAAGTACCGGCATCGTCGGAAATCGTTCTCGAAGGGCACGTGCATCTCGACGAGCTTCGCACCGAAGGGCCGTTTGGAGATCACACCGGTTTTTACTCGCTCGAAGATTTGTATCCGGTGTTTCATCTCAGTTGCATTACTCATCGCAAGAATCCTATTTATTCAACGACGATTGTTGGCAAGCCTCCCATGGAAGACGCTTACATGGGCAAGGCGGTGGAGCGACTTTTTCTGCCGCTGATGAAGCTGACGATTCCTGAAATTGTGGACATCAATCTGCCTATCGAGGGCGTGTTTCACAACCTCATGATCGTCTCGATCAAGAAGTCTTATCCGGGCCAGGCGCGCAAGGTCATGAACGCCGTCTGGTCGCTGGGACAGGCGATGTTTACCAAGTGCATTGTTGTCGTGGACGAAGATGTTGACGTTCAGGACATCGGCGATGTTACGTTGAAAGCTCTGAACCACATTGATCCCGAGCGGGATATTCAATTCACGTTGGGTCCGGTAGATTCTCTCGACCATGCTTCGCGGCTGCCTAATTACGGGTCGAAGATGGGCATTGACGCGACGCGAAAATGGCCCAGCGAAGGCTTTCAGCGTCCATGGCCGGATGAGATTCTGATGGACGCCAAGACCAAGGCGCTGGTGGATCGGAAGTGGAAAGAGTTGGGGTTCGAGTGAGTTTCGGTCATGAAAAGCAGATTCCTCGCGTTTGCTGATTGAGTGCGATGCCTTGTCATGGCTCGGAATGACAAGGGTTTTGGGGGTCTCTATGCGCCCCATGAATTTTCGTCATGAAAAGCAGATTCCTCGCGTTTGCTGATTGAGTGCGATGCCTTGTCATGGCTCGGAATGACAATTCTTCTAAATTATTCTCAGTCTTATCCTCGATGCTTCTCTACACGTTCGTCCAGTTGGTGCCAGGCTTCTTTGTAGATTTCAAATTTGGCGCATCCAGTCCTATTTATTAATAAACCGTCCGGGTGCAGGTGGACGACTGTCAGGGTGCCAAGCGCTGCGATGGGAATGAGATACCAGATATCTCTTCGCGCCAAGTACAGCGCCATAAAATCGATCTCGTGGGAGGTGTAGCATCCGTTGTTTAGCTTGCAGCGACTGCGGCACCTTACCTGGTAATCTCCGCGGACGACCTTCCGGTATAACGACTTGACCTGAATGCGGAGCAAGCGGCGTCCTGAATCTACGATCAGGTCGTAGCGGCGGCAGTCGCCGAAAGGTTTGGAAACGGCCAGGCCTTTTGAACTGGCAGCAAGAACAAACGCCAGTTCGCCCAAGTCTCCCAGTTCTTTGCTGTCCAGAGTGCCCGCGGGATTCGCCAGGCGTCGCGACGCGTGTTTTGCGGCGCCGCAGTCAATCTTTTCGGATTTTTTATCTTTCTCATTGGTGTCATCCATGCTGTGGAATGCGCGCACGCGGTTGGCATGAGCTACATCTCTCCTTGTGTTCGGATTTAGTTGGAAATTGCAGGGCCGAAAGGCAGACGTAGCAAGCTACGTCTCTACCGGAGATCAAAAAGTGGTGTCTTCTTCTCGGCCACAAAATACAAAAGGCGCAGGTTGGAGGCCTGCGCCTTCGTGAATATTTAAGCTTATAGTTATATGATACGCGTTTGACTATGCTAAATGAGCCAGGGGAATGAAGTTTATTTTTGCCGTAGAATGAGTGACATAGAGAAAAATTGGTACTGAATAGGGCTTGACAAGAATTTGGAGAATTCCGGTTTTTGGCAGAACGGAAGTTGGAAACCTATATCCGCGAGCAGTATCGCCTCCCCTTCTTCGCAACATCGGCGAACGGTGGGGCACCTCTGATCTCCCAATCTTCCGTGCACATCAATTTACGCGAGCTTTTTAGCAGTTTGTTCTGACCTGTCGCGGCTCGCTATGGCTGAACGATTGAAATTACAGCGCCGCAGCAGCCCTATGAAGCGCGGATCGCTTCGAAACGCATCCCATTTCGGATCCACGGGCAGAAACGCGAGGTGGACGTCCCTCGATTCATAAGCGCGATCAAGCCAGTCTAGAGCCAGTTCCTGGTGCCCCAATCCGGCGTGCACAAGAGCCATGGCGTAAGGGGGCACGTAGCGTTCGCTAGAAATTGCTTCCAGAGTATTCAAAACTTCCAAAGCCTCATGCGTCCGCTGGGTGCGGGCAAATAGATATCCACGGAGCGCCATCACTTTGCTGTTGGCGGCGCTTAATCTGCCTGCTACGTTCAATTCAGATAGCGCCACCTCGTTTTCACCGAGTTCCACAAGCGCCTGCGCGAGTTGAAGATGGCCAATCCAAAAGTCGGGATCCACAACGATTGCCTGGCGGGCGAACTGCGCGGCCGCCGAATATTCATGGGCAACGAAAGCCGCCTGCGCCGATAGCGCGTGCTGCATCGGATAGAACGGATCGAGTTCCCGTGCCGCCCGCATTGCCAGTTGAGCCTCCGCGTGCTTTCCCGAATGCGAAAGCACAATTCCCAGGAAGCGGTGTGCCAACGGATAACTTGCATCCAAAGTGATCGCCTTGCGGGCAGCTTTCTCGGACGCGGGCCAATCCCATTCCAGCCAAAAGTTCAAGAATGCCACCGAGCTCTGCACCTCGGCGAGTTCAGGCTCCGCCCGAACCGCATTCCGGGCCGCTTCGCGCGCGCGTGGCCATACCGTGAGCGGCGGGGCATCGCCATTTACCGGACTGCTGGAATATGCGTCCGCCAAGCCGGACCACGCCAGGGCGTAATCAGGATCGAGTTCCGTCGCCCGGGTAAAGTAATCCACTGCAATCTTTGTGGTTTGAGGTGTCAGTTGGTTCCAGTAGTGACGTCCACGCAAATAGAGGTCATACGCCTCGGCATTGCGAGTCTGCCTCCGCCCAAGCGCAGTCAGTCGCTCCGGAGAAAGCCGCAGCCGAATTTGTTCGGCGATGGCGGTGCTGAGTTCGCGCTGGAACGCGAGCATGCTGCTGGGTTCACTGTCGTAGGAGGCAGACCAAATCTGAGCCTGATCGCGGACGCGGATTAGTTTAGACGTGATCCGCAAGCGGTCTCCTTCACCGCGCAACGAACTCTCCACCAAATAGGCCGTGTTCAGCTCCCGACCTATCTCTGCAAGAGACATGGTGGTGCGCTTGTAACGCATCACAGTAGTGCGTCCGATTACGCTGAAGTGATTGGGGTCAGCCTGACCGAGCGCTGCAATGGTTTCCTCAGTAAGGCCGTCGGCGAGGTATTCGCGCTCCGGGCCGGTTCCGAGATTCTCGAAAGGCAGAACCGCCAGGGTTACACGCGAGGAATCTTTATCGGCCGCTTCAGAGCGGTTTGCAGACACTACAACCTGGGCAATGAAACGGTATCCCCTGCCCGGCACCGTCACAATGTACCGGTTTTCTCCCCGCTTCTCCCCCAACACGCGGCGGAGGATGGAAATGTTCTGATTGAGATTGTTCTCCTCCACGATGGTATCCGGCCAAATCGCCCGCATCAGGGTTTCTGTTTCGAGGACCTCTCCTTTGTGCCGAACCAGATAAAGCAGCGTCTCAAAAACCTTTGGTGTGAGCGCCACGGGCGAGCCATGGTGAGACAGCAGGCAATTACCTGCCTCGACTCGGAAGCCTTCGAACTCATAGACGTAGGAATCCGGGCTGTTCATGGTGTCTGGGACCATCAGAAAAATTCAGAAAGTTTCAGCCGCAGCCAAAGACTTTCGCCTGCGATAAGGACGAGTATACGCCACAGCGGGTTTCGGAAGGAATCCCGAAAAACTCTTTCAAAACGAGGAAAAATCAATGAAAACCCCACTGTGGAAGCGGAAATTGGTACTGACGTTCGCGGGAATTCTCACTCTCTCATTCATGGCTGGCACCATAGCCCGCGCAGATGACGATAATGACTCAGCAAGGCTTCAAGGCACATGGGTCGTAACAGTAACCCAGCGCGATTGCACATCGGGTGCGCAACTTGGCGCTCCGTTCCTCTCATTGCTCACCTTTGCCAAGGGAGGGACGATGACGGAAACAACATCTAATCCCATGAGCTTCCCAGCGGAGCGCGGGCCGGGTCACGGGGTGTGGAGTCAGATTAGTCGCCACAGATATTCGGCATCCAGCATTGCGTTGATTACGCTGAACGGAGCTTTGACCACACTCCAGACAATAACCCAGACCATTAAAATCGGGGACGATCCCGACCAATTCCAGACCACCAAAGCGAAGGTAGATTTCTTTACGCCCGCTGGGACGCTGGTCCGGTCGGGATGCGCTACTGCGACCGGGGCGCGTTACCGGTAAACGGGCGAGTGAACTTACACCCAGTAGGTTCGGATATTAATGCCGGAATCTTCCCGACTGGGGTTCCCGTCCTTTGCAAAAATCGCAAAGGTTGGCGCCTCCAGTTGGGCGATACCGTGAGATCAGGATCGGAAGGCCGCCACACTCCCAGCAAATGCCCGTTGAACACACTCAGCGGCAGAGCACATCAACCCTGGCGAGACGATCTTCGGTAGGAGGAAGGGGCGGGATATGTTTGGCAAGCATCATCTGCTGTAAGAACGTTCCACCCCAGTTGGACGAAAGATCGGGATCAACCGCGTAGGCGGGATCGCTCTCCGCCTCGGGTAACGAAATTAGTTTGAAACCGCGCTGCTTGAGCAGATCAAGAAGCCGGGGAAGCATCACCGTCTCGAAGCCACCGATGTGCAACAGCATGACGTGCTTTATATCGCGACCATAGACGAGCGTTGACATTTTCTGGCCTTCCGCCAACGACTCCGCCGCGCCTTCGAGATAATTCTGCTTCAATTCTTCAATCGCTTTCCCATCGTTTTTTGCGAGGCAGCGCGCATAGGGTTCGTTATATCCATAGTCGCCAAAACTCAACGTGACTTCAGCCACTCTGTATCCGTGATCTTTAAGGAATGCGGCGATGGCATGGTGCTTTTCTGGAGTGTCTCCCTCATTCAGAAACGGAAAGCGCAGCCAGTGCCAATCCCGATCGCCCATGAATTTCTGCAAGGTTGGCTCATCGGCAAGAAGGTCCCGTTCGAAAGCGTCCACGGAATTCTTATTGAGATCCATGTGCGAGAAAGTGTGATTGCCCAGGGGAAATCCGGCATCCCGCCACAACTGAAGTACCTGCACGGTGGACGGATCTTCTTCGAGCCTCTTCGCGTTGACGAAGCCATATATTGGCGGCGCTTGGGCGGACTGTAGCGCTTTAATGATGCTGTTAGCAATGTCTTCACGTGTGAGTCCCGGTGGGAGCGGACCGTGCGCGGGCAGGTCATCGAATGTCAGCGCGACTTCGGGCTGAGCATGATTGTTTGCCGCCGGATGAGATGCTGGGTCGCCTCCGAATGCGAGAGGGCATGCAATCACGATGCAAATCGCCCAACGACTGAGTTGCAATATCGTCACGAATCTCTCCTCTTAGTCGTTGACAAGATTTCTAGACATTCCCTTGTCAAAGCTGTCTCGCATCGCGAAAAACGCCTCTTTTGGACGATAATTTTCATCGAACGGCAAGGGCCTTTGCGGGCGATTGGGATGCCTTTGTTTGCGCATCGGATTATTGAGCCAGGTGTGACCGTCGCTAACACCCCATGTGAGCACGGCAGTGACTGCCGGTTCAGCCAGAACCGTAGTTAGATAGTCACGGTAAACGGCGGCAATCGCATGATCAACTTTAGCCACGTCGTCATCAGGTAACTCATCATCGTTGACATCCATCTCGGTAATAAATACCTGAAGGCCCATTTGCCGAGCGCTCGCCATGAACTCACGAATGCCATTGCCGAAAGAATATGAAGATCCTGCTCTGATGTGCGATTGAATTCCCACCGCATCGAGGGGCACATTGGCGGCCTTCAGGCGGCGAAGCAGTTGCAGCGTGAAGGCTCGCTTTTGTGCTTCTTCCTCATTGTCATATTCAATGCCATATTCGTTGTAGGTGAGGAGTGCATGGGGATCGGCTTCGCGCGCGGTGCGAAACGCGATGTCAAGGTAATCGGGACCCAGCATCTCGAACCACGGAGATTTCCGCAGCCCGTCGTCGCGTCCACTCTTGGCGTCCACAGCTTCGTTCACCACGTCCCACGAGTGCATTTTGCCTTTATAGCGTCCCGCTACGTTCATAATGTGATCGGTCAGGAATTGGCGCGCGTTCTCTTTTGTGACGGTGACCGCGAACCAATCCGGCAATGCCTCATGCCAGCAAAGATTGTGTCCGCGGACCTTGATAGAGTTCTGCTCTGCAAAAGCCACAAGTGCATCCGCTTCGCCGAACGAGAAACGATCCGGAGCGGGCCGCAGCGCCTTCCACTTCATCGCATTTTCCGCGACCAGGATGCTGTACTGCTCTGACAAAACGCGTGCGTATGCCGGATCGGACCGCAAGAGCGGAATCGCAACCGCCGCGCCAGTGAGAAGTCCATGAGCCGCTGCGTGCGCTTTCAATGAGCCGGAACCAGTGATCTGGTTTGTGACGGATGGAAGAGTTGCGGGTCCGGCGACTCGATGAGCGCAACCGCTGAGAAATGTCGCCGCCGATCCAGCCGCCAGTCCTGCTCCGACCCTCAAGCCCGTAGATATGAATCCGCGTCGCGTCAGCATGTGTTTAATGTTCTTTCATTTTTCATGTCAGTTACGCCGCAAAGAAAGTGCAGTTAGTTTATCTGATTCTATCGTCGGGCGGATTCATCTTGTGAGGTTCCAGCTAATCGGCCTGCCGTGCATAATCACTCAATCGGAAGCAAGAGTGTGCAACATATAAACCGAATCATTCATCTGATTCAGGTTCGAGGTGCTCTTATGATTCAGTTTGCTTGCGATTCGTGCGGTACGTTTAAGGAGACCGCCGAGATTTGGATTTTAGGCCTCGCGGCGGAGACAGTAGGCGCGGCCTCTGCGCGGCGGGAAGTCACCATCCTTTCGACTTGGGAAAGAGCGAATGCGGTCCACCCGCTGGCGGTTCATTTTTGCTCGTCAGAATGCAAGGATGACTATTTGGCGCGCCTATTCGGGCCAGAGACTGCGACCGAAACGGCCGTTGCCAGGCGAACACTTCCGGTTGAAATCGCCGTCGCGGCCGTGGCGCCAAGAGGGAAGAGGAAGGAAATCCGTTCGGGGTCGCGACGGAAAAAGAGTGCATAGGTCTACACACGCAGATTGGCGACGGCCCTCTTTTAGCATCTTACGTTCACGATAAGAACTTCTGAGGGAGCGCACTCGCTCGAAGGAAACCACATCTACAACAACAAGGCTGTTACGAGACTCAGTGTCGTCGGCTAAGGCGGACTCTATTTCCCACTTTGCGTTCCCGCCACTTACGTGGCGGGCTATTGAATGCCGCCGCTTCGCGACTGAACCACTACTCTCTCTGCCACGTTCTCCCACGGCACTCGAGTTTCGTAACGTCCTCACAACGCCAGATGTAGGTCACCGACTGATTGCACGAAGTTCCAAGCGGCGGGATTTTTTCCGTTTAGAATGATTCTCACAGTAGAATCAATTCATTCCGATGTCACAATTCGTTCATCTCCATTTACATACTGACTATTCAATGCTCGACGGCGCTTGCGACGTGGAGAAGTTGTGCCAACGCGTCAAGGAAATGGGCATGCCTGCGGTGGCCATGACCGATCACGGCAACATTTTTGGCGCGGTGCATTTTGTGAATGCGGCGAAGCAGGCTGGAGTTAAGCCCATTGTGGGCTGCGAACTGTACGTTTGTAAAAAAGACGATCACCGCATTGACCGCACTCCTCCCGACGGCGATACCTACAATCATCTGCTCGTGCTCGCCGAGAACGAAGAGGGATATCGCAATCTGACCAAGATCACTTCGGAAGCTTCTCTGTATGGTTTTTACTACAAGCCGCGGGTCAGCAAGAGATTTCTGGCCGAACATTCCAAAGGGTTGATCGCGCTCTCGGGCTGCCTGAAGGGCGAAGTCGCCGAAAATCTGATGGAAGACAAGTACGAAGCGGCGCGCACGGCGGCTTCGACGTATCGCGATATTTTCGGCAAAGACAATTTTTTCCTCGAGATTCAGGATCAAGGACTGGAGATGGAACACCGCATCCATTCCAATTTATTTCGGCTGGAAAAAGATCTTGGGATGCCGCTCATCGCCACCAATGACAGTCACTACCTTTGCGAGGATGATGCCCAGGCGCAGGACGTGATGCTGTGCATACAGACAGGGAAGTCCATTCAAGATACGAACCGGATGAAGTTCCATGGCACTGATTTCTATGTGAAAAGCCATGAAGAGATGAGCCGCGTGTTCAAGGATTCGCCCGATGTGCTTTCGCGAACACTGGGAATTGCCGAACGCTGCAATTTGCGGCTGGAAAAAGTAGGGAACCCGTTCCCACATTTCGAAGTTCCGGCGGGATTCACGCTCGATAGTTACTTTGAACACATCGCGCGGGAGGGGTTTGCGAGGCGGATGGCTGTTTTGTCCCAGCCGGAGCGAAAGGCGTTACTCAAGCATAGTTTTGCCGAATACGAGCAGAGGTTGGCGCGGGAAATAGACTGCATCCAGCAGATGAAGTTTTCTGGCTATTTCCTTATTGTGTGGGACTTTATCCGTTATGCGAAAGAACGCAATATACCGGTCGGACCTGGACGCGGATCGGCTGCGGGATCGCTGGCTTCGTACTCGATGGGCATCACGGATATTGATCCGTTGCACTATGAGCTTCTCTTCGAACGGTTTCTGAATCCGGAACGCATTTCCATGCCGGACATTGATATTGATTTCTGCATGAACCGCCGGGGCGAGGTCATTGATTATGTAACGCAGAAATATGGGCGCGAAAACGTCGCGCAGATCATCACGTTCGGAACCATGGCGGCGAAAGCTGCGATCAAAGATGTTGGCCGGGCAATGGACATTCCATATGCCGATGTGGATCGCATCGCGAAGATGGTGCCCACGACGCTGAACATCAAGTTGGAACAGGCGATCAAAGACTCCCCCGCTCTACAGCAAGCCTGTGACAGCGATCCCCAAATCCGCCAATTGTTCAACACTGCGCTGAAGCTCGAAGGGTTGGTGCGCAATTCTGGTGTGCACGCGGCGGGAGTCGTGATCTCTCCGAGGCCGCTCACAGAACTGGTTCCCCTCCATAAGACAAAAAACGACGAAATTGTCACCGCCTACGACATGGTGGCAATCGAGAAGCTAGGCCTGCTGAAAATGGATTTTCTAGGCCTCACCACTCTCACGATTCTCGATGACAGCCTGAAACTGATTCTGCAAACACGCGACCAGCGCGTGGTTCTGGATGAGATTCCGCTTGCTGATCCGCAGACGTACGAAAAGGTATTTCACAGCGGACTGACTTCCGGCGTTTTCCAATTTGAGTCGCATGGCATGCGTGACGTGCTGCGACGGTACAAACCTAGTTCCATCGAGGACCTTACCGCTCTGAATGCGTTATATCGCCCTGGCCCTATTCAGGGTGGAATGATTGACGATTTCATTGACCGGAAACATGGGCGCAAAAAGATTGAATACGAATTACCGGAACTGAAAGAAGTCCTGGAAGAAACGCTGGGCGTGATTGTGTATCAGGAACAAGTCATGCAGATCGCCAA
>PNAR01000240.1 GCA_003169715.1 Acidobacteriaceae bacterium
CGCCGGATTGCCGCCGCCAGGTCGAGGTCCATCGCATTTTTTAAAATGTAACCTTTCGAGCCGGCGTCGAGGGCTTGTTGAACCCATGTCTCTTCACTGTGCATGCTCAACATCAGTACTTTGGCTTGAGGATTGTTTCTCAGGATATCCCGCGTCGCGTCCAGGCCATTGCTGCCGGCTAGCGCGCAATCCATCACAGTCACGTCAGGTTGAAGCGTGGACGCTAATTCGACCGCTTGCGCACCCTCGCTCGCCTCGCCCGCCACGACAATATCGGATTCATCTTCAAGAAGGCGGCGGAAGCCGCGCCGCACCAAACTGTGATCGTCCACAAGCAGAACGGAAATTTGTTTAGACATGAGAATCCGTTTCCAGGGGATACCGCTCTGAAGTTTTATCTTTCGGAGATACTTCCGCCGGAGAAATCAGACGCACCAGGGTTCCCCCTTCTTTTGGCTGTAGAAATTCGATAGTTCCACGCAAGAGTTCTGCGCGTTCACGCATGGCGACCAATCCAATCCCACGACGTTGAGTCGTTGCAAAGCCTGAGCCGCGATCCTCGATGTCGAGTTCCAACGTGTCTGGCAGAAAAATCAAGCGAACCCATACCGTTTCGGCGCCGGAGTGTCTGATCGCGTTATTTAAAGCTTCCTGCACGATTCGGTAAATGTGAATGGCGGAGTTGCCATCCATGGCAAACGGAGTTCCAGATTTTTCGTAAATTATTTTAATTCCGGATTGTTTTTCTATAACTGGAAGATACCAATCGAGAGTGCGTTCCAAGCCAGACTCCTCGAGCATCACAGGATGCAACGCTTGCGAAAGGCTGCGAACCTTTTCCAGCGTGCCCTGGGCAATTTCGCGAATCTCAAGCAGCTCGGGACGTAACGGCGAATCCGCGGGGACGTGATTTCCAGCCCGCCCTAACATTGAACCCATCGCGGTGAGAATCTGGCCGAATTCATCGTGCAACTCTCTCGAAATATAGCGCAGGGTCGCTTCCTGAGTGGAAATTAGTTTTTGCGCGAGATCGCTGCGCTGCTCGGAGAGTGCGGCAACTTGGGCGAACAACCGGCGATTTGAGCGGATTACATACAAGCTGGTGAGCAGAATGGCCGCCAGGATCGCAGTAAGGAATAAATAAACCTGGCGCTGAACGTGATTATAAATTTCACTGATACGCTCCCCCGCCTGCTCTTCACTTTCGTTATTTTGCACGAGGAGCCTTGCTACAGCGGTGCTGAGCGCCTCCTGCCGGGCCAGCAAAGAAAAGCGAATTTGCGTCCGCGCCTCGGCTTCTTTGCCATCGCGCGCCAAGGCAAAGGTCCGATCTGCTGCGTCCCAGAATTGCGACAAGAAGCTTTGCAGGTATTGCCTTTGCTCGGGAGTGCGGTCGGCGAGAGCGAGCCGCTGCTCCTGCCGCAGGGCGTCGTCCAAATCAGTTCGCATGCGCTGAAATTGTGCGGACCACGCGGTTAAGGGATAGGGTTCGTCATTATCCAGCATGTCGCGCATGGCCAGCGCCAAGGAGTTCAATTCATTTTGGATTCGCAGTAACTGGAGAGAGTCTTTTCGGTTCCGATCGGCGAGATCATTCTGAAGTTGCCGAAGCCTGGAAATCTGCAACGTTATATAGAAGGAGTACGCTACCACTGCGACAATGGTGATGATGAGACCGACGAAAAGCCCGGAGGCCGGAGAGCGTGCCGGTGATGGTTGCACGCCGCAAGGATATAACGGCGTGTTGTAAGTAACAATGCGCGGGGTCGCTTTACCTAGGCATGGAAAATACCCGCAGCCCACTCTGATGGAGGGTAGGGGCCCTACCCACAAGCGGAGTCATCCGCGATTTTTGCCGCAGCGCTCACCCGGGCCAGGTTCAGGGCAAACCACTTTCGGTGGTCAAACCAAGTTTCGTCGAGTGAAAAACCAGCCGACGCAAGCATTTTATTGACCGTGTCCGTTGTGTATTTGTAACTGTTCTCGGTGTGAATGCGTTCTCCTCCCGAAAAATTGACTTTCGATCCCAAGATTCCCAGTGAAACTGTCTGGCGGCACTGGCTCTGCAAATGCATTTCCATTCGCGAGCGAACCGCGTTCCAGCACGCAACGTGGCGGAACGCGTTCACGTAGAATCCAGTTCCCAGTTCCCGGTTCAGTCGCCGCAAGATGTTCCTGTTGAATTGCGCGGTAATTCCTCTGGCGTCATCGTAAGCGGGAATCAGAATGGCTGAAGGCTTTATGAGGTCGGTTCCCAGCAGTAGAGAATCTCCTTGGCTGAGTTGTTTGCGAACTTCCGACAACATGGAAACTGCGTTTTCGGGATCAAAGTTTCCTATGCTGGAACCGAGGTAGAGAACCAGTTTGCGTCCTGGAATGTCTCGCAAGAAACCAAAGCCTTCGCTGAAGTCCGCAACCACAGGGCGCACGCGAACCGTTGGGCATTGCATCGTTATATGAATCTTCGCATCGTCAAGCGCGGAGGGTGAGATATCCACCGGAAAATAAGATGTGCGAATTTGCTTCCCCGCAAAAGCCCGCAAAATTGTGGTGGTTTTCGTGGCAGTGCCTGCACCTAGTTCCACGACGGCAATATTCGGGCCGGCCGCCAGCGCTATTTCATCCGCGCGCGTTCGCAATATTTCAAGTTCCGTACGGGTCAGGTAATACTCTGGCAAGCGGGTAATCTCTTCGAACAATACGGACCCAGGTCCATCGTAGAAAAGCTTTGAGGGTAGTGACTTCGGCGTTCGGGACAGGCCTTCTTCAACCTCTCGCGCGAATGAGGGGATGACTACCAGTTCGCGAGCAATCATTTGGCGAGCCTTATGCCCGAGAATTGCCACCGCGCGTGGGGAGGGAAAAAATTCCGGTATGAAGCGCGAACATGACTCACGGGGGTGGCACAGGAGCCGCCGCGAAGTACAAGCTGGTTGCACATGAACTTGCCGTTGTATTCCCCGAGCAATCCCCCGGCAGGAATAAATCCGGGATAGGCGATGTAGGGACTGGCGGTCCACTCCCACACATCTCCAAAGGCTTGCTGAAATCCATCGCCCTTCGCAGGACGCGGATGGAACACTTCATCTTCCAGCAAAGTTCCCCGCGATGGATATCGAGAAGCGGTCACTTCCCACTCTTCTTCAGTCGGAAGCCGTGCGCCGGACCATCGCGCATACGCATCAGCTTCGTAATAGCTCACATGGCAGACCGGGACGGATGGTTCTATCCGCTTCATTCCCGCTCCGGCGAAATGCGACCACGAACCATCGCCGCGACGCTCCCAGTAAAGAGGAGAATCCCAGCCATTCGCACGAACCGCGTCCCAGCCGTCGGAGAGCCAGAGCTCGGGCCGGCTATAACCGCTGTCAGCGATAAACTCCATATATTCAGCATTGGTCACGGCGTGGGACGCAATGTGAAACGCGCGAAGCAGCACATCATGGCGCGGACGTTCATTGTCGAAAGCGAAACTGTCCCCTTCGTGACCGACTGAATGAATCCCTCCTTCGATCGCGATCCAAGTTAGTTGCGCAGCGTGGCTCGAGAAATTTGTATCGTGCACCGGTTGTGGCCGCAGAGGACTATTCCAGAGGGCATGCTTGATATCGGTGAGAATCAGTTCCTGATGCTGCTGCTCGTGGTTTAATCCCAATTCAACTAATTCAAATAATTCGCCGCGCAAAACTTTCTGGTCCAGGAGTGCGCATATCGCATCATTTACGCGGGCCCGGTACACATGCACTTCCTCGAGCGACGGACGAGACATCAATCCGCGAGAACCCCGATTCGGATGAGCGCCGAGTTGCTTGTAATAAGAATTAAAAAGGACTTTGAATCTAGTATCGAAAGGCGTGTAGCCGGGAGCGGCCGGTTCAAGAATAAACGTCTCGAAGAACCACGTTGTATGCGCCAGATGCCACTTGGTTGGGCTTGCATCCGGCATTGACTGAAGCATTTGATCTTCCGCGGAAAACGGGCGTGCGAGTTTCAAACTCATCTCGCGGACTTCGAGGAACCGTTGTTGCAGGCCTCTGGCACGGGCTTGGATCGAGTCGTCTTGAACGCTCGTGATCATGGTTATTCTTCCTCGCGATCTTCCCCGCGATGTTCCTCGCGCTACCGCCTGTTGATCATTTTAGAATTGAGCACGTTTCTGTCTGTATATCCGATGCTGGGTGCGATGCTTCCGTTGTTCAAAATGCGACATGCACTGTTCCCAATCACATGAAACATTTCTTTCATCCTTTTGTATGTTTCGTTAATCTATGTTTCGTTAGTCATAGGTACGCAAGAGGCCAGGTTCCGGTTTGGCTATCGTTCCTCTTAATTCCTACGTTCTTTCGGTATCCAGAGGTGAGCGCGTAAGTTTACCTTATTCTCTTCAAACCAGGAGGGTGGTTAGCCTTGGACCTATCTATTTTTCAGGTTGACGCGTTCGCGGCGAACGTATTCGCAGGCAATCCAGCAGCTATCTGTCCACTCCAGAAATGGCTCGAGGATGACGTGATGCAGGCCATTGCCGCGGAAAATAATTTGTCTGAAACGGCATTTTTCGTGCGCGAAGGCGACGATTATGGGCTGCGTTGGTTCACTCCCCAGTGCGAGGTGGATCTGTGCGGCCACGCTACGCTGGCCTCGGGCTTTGTGTTTCTCAATATCCTTGAGCCGAAAAGCGCGTCAGTCCGCTTTAAGACCCGCAGCGGAATTCTGACGGTCAACCGTGACGGCGATCTAATCTCAATGGACTTTCCATCGTTACCGCCATGGAAGTGTGAGAAGCCGCCGGTAGAGCTCGCACAGGGGCTTCCCGTGGCGCCTGGATCCACCGGCCCGACCGACGTTTTTCAAACCAGCGGCAAGTACCTGGCAATTTACGAAGAGGAACAGCAGATTCGAAATGCGGCTCCGAATTTCGAAATTCTAAAGAAACTTCATCCATTGGGTGTTTGCATTACCGCTCCAGGGGAGCGATCGGATTTTGTCTCCCGGTATTTTGTACCCAGCTTCGGAATTCCGGAAGACCCAGTTACTGGTTCCACACATAGTTCGCTGGTTCCCTATTGGTCGGTAAGGCTTCATAAATCGAAATTCCACGCGCGGCAACTTTCGAAACGCGAAGGAGACCTCTGGTGCGAGCTCAAAGGAGAACGTGTAATACTCAAAGGGAAAGCCGTACTATATTTGACCGGGACAATTTCAATTTAAGCCGCTGAATTCCTGAGATCGATCACCTCGCAGATGAGCGCGACCAGACAAATAGCTTCCCGCGTGCCGAAGTCCGCTAAAGAACTTACCAATCTGATCCGCCAAGCCTGTCTGGTGGCGAAGGACTCGGCGTCCAATACCAGCGAGTTTGTGGAAAATTCTTCCAAAATGGCTTTTCTCGCGGTGAAGGAC
>PNAR01000459.1 GCA_003169715.1 Acidobacteriaceae bacterium
CCCAGTTGCGACACAGACTCACCCGTCGCTCCATCGCTGGTCTAGACTCTAACAATGGAGTACCGCGACCGTCAGAAAAAGCTGCGAGGTCTGCTCAACGAGAACCGGCTTTATGCGTTGCTGGTCACGCATCTTCCCAATGTGCGGTATCTTTGCGGGTTTACGGGAAGCTCCGGCGCTCTTATTCTTACGGAAGATCGAAGCATCTTCTTTAGCGACGGACGCTATATCGCGCAGGCGAAAGAGGAGGTTCACAACTCTCGCGTCGTGATCGGACGGAAGGCTGCTTTGTTGTCGGCAGCCGAATGGCTAGTGGCTCATCGGGCGAGCTTGCGATCTTCGCGAAAGCCCGGCTTGACCGTTGGAATTGAAGGCGAACATTTGACGGTTTCCGCTCGTTCCAAGCTTGCGAAAATATTAGGATCAAGATTCAGGTTGAAGGAAGCGCCTCCGCTGATAGAACAGGCTCGCTCGGTGAAGGATACTCAAGAAATAAGACTGATTCGAGCGGCAGTGCGAATGGGAGCCGACTTATTCCCTGCGTTGCTCAAGAACATCCGGCCCGGGATCGAAGAAAATGAAGTGGCGGCGGAGTTGGAGTATGCGGCCCGGCGGGCTGGCGCCGAGCAGATGTCGTTTCCGACAATAATCGCTTCGGGCAAGCGGTCAGCATTGCCGCATGGGGTTGCGTCGCAGGCGAAGATCTCCGCCAACGGCTTCGTCGTCTGCGACTTCGGTGTTATACTCGCGGGCTACTGTTCGGACATGACTCGCACGGTTCATGTTGGCAAGCCGAGCAGGGAAGCCAGGATTGCGTATGAAGCGGTTCGCGAAGCGCAGGAAGCGGCTGTAGAAGTGGTTAGGGCCGGCGCCAGTGTTAGCGAGGTAGATGGGGCCGCTCGCAAGTTGCTGAATAAACATGGTTTAGGAAAAAACTTCACTCACTCGACCGGGCATGGGGTCGGCTTGGAAATACACGAGGCACCGCGGATCGCTGCGGGGCAGACCGACATTTTGCAGGCAGGAATGGTAATAACGATTGAGCCGGGTGTTTATATTCCCCAGAAATTCGGGGTGCGCATCGAAGACATGGTTCTCGTCACCGAAACCGGGTGCGAAGTCCTGACGCCCACAACCAAGGAACTAGTAACGCTTTGACCCATTGGTACGCGTGGGCTTAATTTGAAAGAGGCGGCGACGCCTCGCTAAGAGCGCTGAGAAGAAATCCCACCTTAATCCATGAACCAAAAAGAAATAAAAGAACTCATCGAATTCCTGATTGAAAAGGATATTGCTGAGTTTGAACTAGAGCGCGGCGATGTAAAGGTGCGCATCAAGCGAGCCAGCGAGCCAGTGCAGGCACATCCCGGCCCCTCTTATTTTAACGTGCATCCAGCACCATCGGCAGCGTCCGATGTCTCCGCTTCCCCCCCTGCGGCGCCACCGGTTGTTCCGAAGGAACCTGAACCTGTCCCCGAGGAGCCGCTGCACATGGTGAAGTCGCCCATCGTGGGGACCTTTTATGAGTCACCGTCGCCCGGTTCGCCTCCATTCGTGAAAAATGGGGACATCGTGGAAGTTGGCCAGCTTTTGTGCATTGTGGAAGCCATGAAGCTGATGAATGAGATTGAATCGGACGTGGCGGGAGAAGTGGTGAAGAAGTTAATCGCCAATGGGCAGCCGATTGAATATGGGCAGGAGCTGTTTGCGATAAGGCCGCGGAAGTAGAAAACTATCAATATCGCAGGGCGCGGGATCTTTATGCCTTCGATAAAGAGTGGTTACGGCGGGAATGGGTAGGTCCGACTTTCGGGCTGGTTGCTGGCAGAAAACGCATTATCGCAGCGATGAAGCGCTGCGCCACCCCAAATCAAAACGCGCCATCCTGAGGAATGTTTAACAAAATACTTATTGCGAATCGTGGAGAGATTGCGCTGCGGGTGATTTGCGCGTGCAAGGAATTGGGCATCCGCACGGTTGCGATTTATAGCGAGGCCGACCGCAATTCGCTGCACGTGCGGTTTGCAGATGAAGCGATCTGCATTGGTCCTCCGCAATTGGCGTTGAGTTATTTGAATATTCCTGCGGTGATCAGCGCTGCGGAAATTGCTAATGTGGACGCCATCCATCCTGGGTATGGATTGTTGGCTGAGAATGCCAACTTCGCGGAAGTCACTGAAACCTGCAACATAAAATTTATCGGGCCGCCTCCGGAAATCACGCGGCTGATGGGAGAAAAGGAAAAAGCGCGGGCAATCATGAAGAAAGTTGGCGTGCCGATTCTGCCAGGGTCGGAGGGAATTCTCGCAAGCGATGGCGAGGCGTTGGAATGGGCTCGGCAGATTGGGTTTCCCATCATCATTAAAGCTTCGGCGGGCGGGGGTGGACGCGGCATGAGGATTGTGCGTGGCGAGGCAGAGCTCCCGGCCCTCTTCAAGGCGGCGCAATCGGAGGCTTCGGCAGCGTTCGGCAACGGGGATCTCTACATGGAGAAATTTATCGAGCGTCCACGGCATATCGAGTTCCAAATTCTGGCGGACGAATATCGCAACGTGGTGAGTCTGGGCGAGCGCGAATGCAGCATTCAGCGCCGGCATCAGAAATTGCTGGAAGAGTCACCGTCAACGCAGGTCAGCCCGGAATTGCGGAATGAGATTGGGCAGATGTTGTCCAGAACGCTGTCTGAGATTGGGTATGTGAATGCGGGAACCATTGAATTTTTGATGGATGAAGACCGGAAACTTTATTTCATCGAGATGAATACGCGGATTCAGGTGGAGCATCCGGTTACGGAGATGGTCACGGATGTTGACCTGGTGAAGAGCCAAATTCGCGTGGCCGCCGGGGAACGTCTCGACGCGATTTTGCAAGGACCGATCGTGCACCGCGGACACGCTATTGAATGCCGGATTAATGCTGAGCATCCGGAGAAATTCACGCCGTCGGCGGGGAAGATCACGGCGTTTAATCCTCCGGGAGGGACTGGGGTTCGCGTGGATACGGCTGCCTACGCCGAAGGCACGATTCCTCCTTATTATGATTCTCTGATTGCGAAGCTGATTGTGCGCGGGAAAGATCGGGTTGAGGCAGTTTCGCGGATGTCGCGCGCTTTGGAGATGTTCATCGTCGAAGGAATTTTTACGACGATTCCATTGCACCGGAGGATTCTGGCGGACCCGGATTTTCGGGCGGGGAATGTGGATACTACGTTCATCGAGAGATTTCTGGCGAAGGGTGGGATTAGGAAGCCGGCCTGAGGGTTCTGCTCATCGTTCACGCCGCCTCGGGGCTTCTAGCTTCTGGCTAACAGTTATAGGCTCGAGCATTCATCAGATTGAGTGCTCTTGCCGAGTGTTTCCCTATGCTTTGGAACGTTATCGGCGCTATCGTCCTAGTCGCGATTATGTTCGTCATTTTCGCAGTGATCCCTTTTGTTCACATATGGCGATTCCCACGCGAGGAGCGCGAGGCCGAGCAGATGCGCATGGAAGACCAGTGGATGGGCGTTCTCTTCCGGTTGTTCAAATCTAAGAAATGGTGGCCTCTATAGCTCATAGCCGATTGCCCTCTAAGAGGGCGACGCGATCCGGCCTATAGGGGTTTGATATGTTTCCGAATCCAGTCGAGAATTTTCGAAAAGCGGAATTCCTGGCAATCCATTGAGCCGTAAATGAATTTGTATCCGTTCAAGGCGTTGACTTTGATGTAGAAACCATTGCGGCGTAGGAAGACATCAGCGGCGGTGAAGGCTATGCGCTTGTTGCCATCCACGAAGCCGTGGTTGTTGCCGAGCGACTCCATCAGCGCGGCTGCTTCTTCTTCGATGGAAGTGTAGTATCCGATTTGCGGACGGAAGACTGCTGCCTCAACTGCGCCCTTGTCGCGGACACCGTGTGCGCCGCCGAAGAGTTCGATCAAGCGGTGATGCATCCGGTAGACTTCCGCTACCGTGAGATAATCCGACATTTATTTGGCGAGACGCTCTAACAGGTCGCGGTTGCGTGTCACCGAGTGCTCGAAGGCGTCCATCACCTCGGGTCGGACCAAGTGCTGGGACGGAACCACATTGTGCAAATAGAACTTGAGCGCCTGCTCGAGAACATGCCGCTTGGTTTGTCCGTTCTGCTCGGCGACCGAGACGAACTCATCGTAGAGCTGGGCGTCAATCTCGGGAGTAAATTTTTTGGTGGTTGGTGTCGGCACAGTTCTGTATTTTAAAGTGCATATCTTGTTAAATCAAGATCAATCTTGATATCATCAAACGCTTGGCATTTAAGTGGCGCCGACTTGGATTCAGAGTGAATCCCGGAAAATACATAGGTCCTTCGCTTCGCTCAGGGTGACAATGTATGGGTTTTTAATCATGACACTCCCCCGGCTTTACGCCATCCTGGACGCCAGCGTCTTCCAGGATGCGGATGCTTTGATCACTGCGGCTAAGGAACTTGCCGCTGGCGGAGTAACTCTTTTGCAATACCGCAACAAATCTGGCGACGCACTCCTGATGCTTGATCAGGCGAGGGAACTGAAATGGCTTCTCGGAGAGTCAGTCAAGCTCATCATGAATGACCGTGCGGATTTGTGTCTGGCGGCGGGATTCGATGGTGTGCATTTGGGACAGGACGATTTATCGGCGGATGGCGCGCGCAGTGTCATTGGTCCGAATCTGATGCTTGGGGTATCCACGCATAATCCTGCGCAGGTCATTGCCGCTGACCAAACTTCGGCCGACTACATTGCGATTGGGCCTGTATTCGCTACGTCGAGCAAGGCGAATCCTGATCCGGTGATTGGTATTGACGGAGTGCGTGCGGCGAGGCTTCTTACTCGGAAACCCCTGGTGGCGATTGGAGGCATTACCCGTGCGAACTGCCATGGAGTCGTGGACGCGGGGGCGGACTCGGTGGCGGTGATATCAGACTTGATATGGGATCCGCGGAAATCAGTTGAGGAATTTCTGCGTGCGTTGGGTTAGAGTCATGGCGCATGGTAATGCGGAAGGGCGCTTTGTTTAGATATTCTTGAGGTCATCTCCTTCGCGGTTGGGAGCTGATAACACGCGAATGGCGGCTTGAACGAGTTCGGAGAAAATCCCACCCTGTCTCTCCAAAACCCGGAGAGACAAAGGATGGGGCACCCTCGAGAGATGTTGCAAGGCAGTTCAACGAGCGTAGGTAATTGATGGATCCCACAGTTCAAAATCAAGATAAAGAACTGGTAAAAGGCCTGGGCCTGACCAGCGCCACGATGTTGGTCATGGGGTCCATGATCGGCTCGGGAATTTTTATTGTGGCGGCTGATATTTCCCGGGAAGTGGATTCTCCCGCACTGCTGATAGCCGCGTGGTTGGTGACGGGCATTATGACGATTATCGCTGCGCTGAGTTATGGCGAATTGGCCGCGATGATGCCGCGTGCTGGCGGGCAATATGTTTATCTGCGCGAATCGCTGGGGCCGCTTTGGGGATTCCTTTACGGCTGGACATTGTTCCTGGTAATTCAGACGGGGACAATCGCAGCGGTCGGCGTGGCATTCGGCAAGTTTCTTGGAGTATTCTTTCCTGCAATCTCGTCTACGAACTGGATTTTGCATTTCTGGAAAGTGCCTCCCATCCATATTGGCCCAATGGTTTTGGGGAACATGGATATTGGGCTCAATACGCAAAACCTGATAGCGATTTTGATGGTGGTTGCGCTTTCGGTGATAAATATTTTTGGCGTCAAGACCGGGGCGCTTATTCAGAACGTTTTTACGTTCGCCAAGATTGCGGCGCTGTTGGGGCTGGTGTTTCTTGGAATATTTGTCGGACGGAACGCCCAAGCGTTGGCCGCAAATTTTCATGGGAACTTCTGGCGCAATGCGGGATTAGGCGTGCAGCACGCGGTGCAGGTCGGAGTGGGCGGACCGACTGTAATGGTTGGCACAGTGACCATTCTTGCGGTGGCCCTGGTGGGATCACTGTTTTCCTCGGACGCCTGGAACAACGTTACATTCACGGCCGGCGAAGTGAAGAATCCCAGCCGGAACCTGCCACTGTCGCTGGCGCTCGGCACGGCGGGGGTGTGTGCCCTCTACATCGCTTGCAATTTTGTTTATCTGAGTGTGCTGCCGCTGGAGGGTGTTCGCAGCGGCGCCACGATCCTTGCGCGTGGTATCCAATACGCGACGGAAGACCGGGTTGCCACCGCGGTCTTAACCCAAATGTTCGGCAGTGCCGGCGGATTGCTGATGGCGGCGGCGATTATGCTCTCTACTTTCGGTTGCAACAACGGGCTGATTCTGGCGGGCGCGCGGGTTTATTACGCGATGGCAAAAGACGGCCTGTTCTTTCGCAGCGTGGCCAAACTGAATCCCACTTATAAGACCCCGGCAGTTTCTCTGATGGTCCAGATGGTTTGGACATGCGTGCTGTGCCTCTCCGGTAGCTACGGGCAGCTTCTCGATTACATTATTTTTGCGGCGCTAGTGTTTTATATTCTGACGATTGCGGGGCTGTTCGTGCTGCGGCGCACGCGTCCGAATGCGGAGAGACCTTATCGCGCGATTGGATACCCGGTGCTGCCTGCGATTTATATTTTGATGGCATTATTCATTGATGCCGTACTATTGCGCTACAAGCCGCAGTACACTTGGCCGGGTTTGATTATTGTGCTGTTGGGAATTCCGGTGTACTTCGCGTGGAAAGTGAAGGCTTTCCCGGAAAAGGTGACGAATGAGTCTTAGGCTATTCGCGAGGAAAGACTTGCCCTCGCTCATGCGCGAGGCGGAGGACGAACCGGGCGTGGCGAGCTTGCGCCGGGCCTTGGGACCGCTGAATCTGCTCACGCTGGGTATCGGGGCGATCATCGGCGCCGGCATTTTCGTGATCACAGGCCAGGCTGCGGCGCAGTTTGCCGGTCCGGCGATCGTGATTTCGTTCGTGCTGGCCGGCACAGCCTGCGGATTTGCGGGCCTTTGCTATGCCGAGTTCGCTTCCATGATTCCCATCGCGGGCAGCGCCTACACGTATTCCTACGCTACGCTCGGTGAATTGACCGCGTGGATCATCGGTTGGGATTTGATTCTGGAATATGCGTTCGGCGCGGCCACGGTTGCGGTTGGGTGGAGCGGCCATCTGCGGGCATTTTTTCACGATATCGGCTGGAGTCTGCCCGCGATACCGACATCGAATTTCGCGCTCTTCGGCATGGCCATACATCTGAAGTATGACTATGTGGGCTTTCTGGTCATTTTGGCGATCACGACGATCCTGGTGATCGGAATCAAAGAGTCTGCGAATTTTACGACTGCGATTGTGATTTTGAAAGTGGCTGTTGTATGCATGTTCATTGCGCTGGCGACGGCGTTCCTCATGTCGCATTCCTGGCAACCAAATCACTGGCATCCTTTTATTCCGGCAAATACCGGGCAAAGAGGGCAGTTCGGATGGTCGGGCATTTTGCGAGGCGCGGGGGTGGTGTTCTTCGCCTATATTGGTTTTGACGCTGTTTCGACTGCGGCACAGGAAGCCAAAAATCCGAAGAAGGACATGCCGCTGGGTATTCTCGGTTCGCTGGTTATCTGCACAGTGCTCTACATTCTGGTCTCGGGGTTGCTGACCCGCCTGGTTCCGTACGCGCAACTGAACGTTCCGGACCCCGTGGTAGTTGGTATCCGCACCGTGGGACAGCCGTGGGCCACATTTCTGGTGGAGCTTGGCGCTCTCGGCGGCCTGGCCACGGTGATGCTGGTGATGCTGCTAGGCCAATCGCGAGTGTTCTATTCCATGTCGCGGGACGGCTTGCTGTGGCCGTGGGCCAGCAAGATTCATCCACGCTTCCGCACGCCCTACATCACTTCGATTGTGGTCGGAATCTTCGTCGCGATTTTAGCTACGCTGATCCCCCTGAATATTCTGGACGAGATGACAAGCGTAGGCACGCTGCTTGCGTTTGTGCTGGTCAGCCTGGGCGTTTGGGTGATGCGCCGAACTCATCCTGAGCTGAAGCGGCCTTTCAAGACGCCGCTGGTACCGTTGGTCCCAATCTTGTCCATTCTCTTTTGCAGTGTTCTGATTGTTTCTCTGTCGGGCTGGACGCTGCTACGGCTGATCGTATGGCTCATCATTGGGCTGGCTATTTACTTCGGCTACGGACGCAAGCACAGCAAGGTGCAGATCATGAATGCCGCCAAGGCGCCGTTGGTAACCGGAGACTAATCAGTAATGGGGAGTGAACAACGAAAGCTTTAACCACAGAGGAAACGAAGGTACACAAAGGAGACCTGCAAGCCAGAACTTAGGGAAGTTTCATCCTCTGTGGTTAAAGTACTTAAACGCTGCGCAAATAAACAAATGCCCCCGGGGATTGGGGGCCTTTTTGTTTTAGAGTTGACGAGACACGATTAGGGCGTGAGAGTTCAATCATGAAAATTGTCAGCGCAGCGGAGATGCGAGAGATTGATCGCGTGACCAGCGAGCGCTTTGGCGTTCCGTCGCTTACTTTGATGGAGAATGCCGGCAGCGCTGTTGCGGATTTCGTGCTGGGAAAATATTCGTCCGCGCAACCTATCGGCGTGATTTGCGGGAAAGGAAACAATGGCGGGGACGGGTTCGTGGCAGCTCGCAAACTGCTGAGTGCGGGAAAAGATGTTCGAGTGCTGCTACTCGCTGATCACTCTGAACTGCGCGGCGATGCGGCGAAAATGTTTGGCAGGCTTTCTGTTTCTCCGGTAACCGTGCGATCAAACGAAGATTTGAAAACGGAGCAGGCCCGGGCGATATTTGAGTCGGATGTTTTGCTGGATGCAATTCTCGGAACCGGTTTCCGGCCGCCGGTTAGTGGGCTCTATGTCGAAGCCATTGGAGCGATCAATGCTTCAGCGGCGCGCGTTGTTGCGGTTGATATTCCTTCTGGGGCCGACGCAGATGTGATGGGTAGGCAGATGGGGGCCGTCGCGCGAGCTGACGCGGTTGTGACTTTTACCGCGCCGCGTCCGGCACACATTTTCGGGAATCTGACGGCGGGGCCAATCGTGATTTCTTCAATCGGGTCGCCGGACGAAGCAATCGTCTCTTCGCTGAATCTCAATGTAATCACCGCTCGCGAAGTTGCGCCACTGATCGGGCCGCGTCCTGCCGATTCTAATAAAGGAAATTTCGGGCACGTGCTCGTCATCGGGGGATCTCTCGGGAAATCTGGCGCGGCGGCGATGGCGGGCTTTTCGGCATTGCGAATGGGGACGGGATTGTCCACGGTCGCAACGCCGCGATCCGTTCTGGCGACAGTGGCGGGATTTCATCCCGAACTCATGACAGAGCCGCTTCTCGAAACGGATGCGGGGACGATTTCTCAAAAAGCGCTGGAACAGATTGAGGAATTGGCTAAGAGCAAGACTGTGCTCGCCATCGGTCCCGGAGTTTCGCGAAATTCAGAAACTGCTGAATGTGTGCGCACGGTCGTTAAGACGACAAAAGTTCCGATTGTGCTCGATGCCGATGGGCTGAATGCCTTTGAAGGACGGACCAGCGAATTGAATGGGAACGGACGTTCGCTTGTCATCACGCCGCATCCGGGGGAAATGGCGCGGCTCGCCGGATGCAGCATGGCGGACGTTCAGCGTGACCGCATGAAAATGGCGAGAGCGTTTGCACGAGATCATAATTTGATTGTTGTGTTGAAAGGTCACCGAACATTGATCGCGAAACCGAGCGGCGAGGTATGGGTAAACACGACGGGGAATCCTGGCATGGCCACGGGCGGAACCGGAGACATTCTGACCGGGATGGTTAGCGGAATGATTGCCCAGAATCCCGGTAGAGTATTTGAGGCGGTGATCGCTGCGGTTCATCTACACGGCTTGGCCGGAGACGTTGCGAGAGAAAGCATGGGCGAGCAGTGCATGGTGGCGACGGATTTGATCAAGGCGTTGCCCACGGCCTTGCGGCAGGTGCCGGCTGCGGCGCAGGGCGGCGCTGTAAGGATTGCTGGATGAGTTTGTGATGCCGAGCATTTCCGGAAATGCAGATTCCTCGCCCTGGTTGCAGAAAAGGCATTAATGCTCGGAACGACAAGAATTGATTTGTTTTATTGAGCTGCGACCACTAGTAGGCCCAAGACCAGCGACCCTAAAGGGACTAAGGTAATAGCGCAAGTCCCCGAAACCGCTCGAATTTGGACACGCGCTTCCGTAATCTGCCTGGTGCGGCCCCTCCGTGACATAGTTGCTCCTGGTTATGACACACTTCCCCCAGCCTCATGCAGATCGTCGCGCCACGCGGGTCCATGTAGGAAGCACCATCTCAGCTTTGGTTACCCTTGAAGACGGCCACCGCGCAAAATGTAAGCTTCAGACGATCTCGATAACGGGCGGCCTGCTGCGCCTTACCAAAGCCTTGAGCCAGGGTGACTTTGTTGAAGTTGCTTTTCAGACGCAGTCCGGCCCGGTGCAGGGCATGGCGGAGATGTTGAATCCCATGGGCGTGGCTCGCGATGGGATACTGCAACCGTTCCGCTTCATCGCTCTTGGAGATGACGATCATCGCACGCTGCGCATGGTCGTGGACGCAGTTTCTGACCGCAGCTTTATGGGGATTCGGTCCAACCAATTCAATCTCGCCAAGAGCTAGCATTCTGAATTTGACGTTAACCCCCGCCACAAATTAGTCGTTGATTTATTCCACGACGATCGAAGACGTTCGTCCCTCCATTATTAGTGCATATAGAATTGTCAGAATGACGAACACGCAGGACTTCACCACACATTCAGCGGAGGAAACCACTGCGTTGGGGCGGACGCTTGCCGCGAAGATTCTTCCTCCGAAGCTGGTTTTGTTACGCGGAAATTTGGGTGCGGGGAAAACTACTTTGGTGAAGGGTATTGCGGCGGGCTTTGAGGCTGCCTCAGAGGATGAAGTCACCAGCCCTACTTTCACTTTGATTCACGAATACAAGGGACCGACGGCTACGCTGTATCACATTGATCTTTACAGAGTGGATACACAGCGAGAACTTGAGACCTTGGGCCTGGACGACCTAATGACAGATAACAGCATTCTGCTAATCGAATGGGGAGAAAAATTTCCGCGGTTCATAAGAGAACGCAACATTGAGATTTCTCTGGAGAGAGTTGAAGAGAACGAACGAATCATCCGAGTGAGTGCATGAGTTTCCCCGACGCTAATTAACTTGTCATTCCGAAGGGGCGTTTGCCCCGAGGAATCTGCTTTCTCCTTGGCGGCGGCTCAGAAGCCCATGATGTTGTATCCGCAGTCCACGTAGATTACCTCGCCGGTAATTCCGGAACTTGCATCTGATGCCAGAAATACTCCGGTTGAGCCCACTTCGCTGACATCCACATTGCGCTGTAGAGGCGCACGCTCGGCGTGGGATTTCATCATTTCCCCCAATCCCGAAATTCCCCGCGCGGCCAGCGTCTTGATGGGACCTGCGGAAATAGCGTTTACCCGAATCTTGCGCCTGCCCAGGTCCTGTGCGAGATAACGCACCGAACATTCGAGCGCAGCTTTGGCCACGCCCATCACGTTGTAATGCGGCACAACTTTTTCCGCGCCATAGTAGGTCATAGTAATGATGCTGCCGCCATCCTCCATCAGAGGAGCGGCGGCGCGGGATACTGCGATTAAGGAATAAACGCTGACATCGTGCGCAATGCGGAAGCCTTCGCGCGTGGTGTTGACGAAGTCGTTCTTCAATTCGTCGGCGGGAGCGAAGGCGACGCTGTGCACCAATACGTTCAACTTGCCGTAGCGTTCTTTTAGTTGGGCGAACAGGCTGTCAATTTCAGAATCGTTGGAGACATCGCACATGAACGCCTCGGAGCCGGGCAGAGAGAGGATCAGGTCTTTAGCTTCCTGCTCGAGGCGCTGGTTCTGATACGTGATTGCCAATTTTGCTCCGGCAGCGTGAAGTCCCTGGGCGATGGACCAGGCGATGCTGCGTTTGTTGGCGACTCCGAAAACGACGGCGGTACGGCCTTCTAGACTGGATGTCATGCGGGCTCCTGATGTGAAGAAAGAATAACAGCATGGAGAAAAGTTCAGGTCTCAGTTCTTAGTTTTCACTTTTCAGATTGGGTGTTGCGTTATCATTCGGCCGTTTCTATATTTTCGGCCGGCATAACTCCAGCCATCGGCCAGATTGCGCTAACGAACGCTACGGCGTATACCATCCCGATGATCGAAAAGCCGGCGACGAGATTGTATTGCGCGACTGCGCCAACTAAGAATCCGAGCACAACTTGCAACGCGGTACCGGCAAAATAAAACGTGTTTTGTACGCGTCCCATGAAATGCTTTGGCACCATTTCCATGATGCTGGTGTTCATGGCCACACCGGTGAGGCCGCGGCCCGTCCCCATGATTGCGTAAATCGCTACGGCGATGGCGAGCATGGGGGAAAGTGGCGCTATAGTCATGGCGAGGGCAAGCACTCCCATTGAGATCGCGATGGTTCGGCGCGAACCGAGGGCGGCGATCACCGCCGGCGCATAGAGAGCGCTGAAGAAAGCACCCGTCCCCCATCCTGCGTTCAGCCAGCCGTAGCCGACCGCACCCGCATGGAAGACGTTGTCGCTCAGGGGGGCAGTGACGACGACGCCAGTCATCATCGCGCCTAGGAACAGAGCCCAACTCGCCCCGAGAAAAATGAGATTGCGATTTCCACGGAGAAACACCAGGCCCTCGCGCAGTTCGCGGATGAAACGCTGTACTGTGGTTTCCGCCGCGAGAATGTCGGTTAGCAATTCCTGGGGACGGGGTACGACGTGGCGTCCCTTGCGAACGGCCAGGTAGCAGAGAAATGAAACGACGTAGGTGGAGAAATCAATCAGCAGCACGCCACCCAATCCGATGCGGTTATAGACGAATCCTACGATTGATCCGGCGATGAGCCATCCGCCTTGCACGCCTGCAAGAAGAAAAGTATTGGCGTCAACAAAGTCCTCGCCGGGAGTCATTTCCTGGATCAGCGCCGTTATAGTGGGCCAGAACATCCAGAAACCGGCGGCCACCAGGGTATTCATTAAATAAACTTCCCAGACTTTTACTTTTCCGGCGAAGGCGAGAAACGCGACAACCAGGATGATGACGGCGCGCGCCGCGTCCAGCATCATGACGAGCCGGCGGCGGTCTTCGCGATCAATCACTACTCCGGTGAAAGGAAGAAGCAGCATTGCGGGTAGGGTCTGTAAAACCGCGAAGGTGCCGAGCGCGACCTCGGAGTGCGTGGCTTGCAGGATGTACCAAGCGACGGCGGCGGAATTCATGCCGCTGCCCAGCATGGAAATCATGTTGGCGGCAAAGATAAAACGCAGCGCTGGTTTTTGAAGGATGGAACGCACAAGCTAATTTAAATGAGGAGGGGGCGTGCTTCCAACTTCGCGTCAGTGCGAAGCCTTGCCGAACGGTAAATGAAGCTGAATTTGGTTTGCTTTCCAAAAGAGATACACGATCAGCAAGATCATCTCCGGCTCGATGGGAGCTTTATAACGCGGAAAAGGTTGGACGAGGTAATACGGCAGTGGATAGATAAGTAAAAAACAAGCCAGCAGAAATGCGCCAATGCGACGATCGCGGATGGTCAACCACAAGCCCGCGAAGGCAAAAACCGCACCTAGAAGAAAACCGGTATGACGGGCAATGTCGAGGTCATAACCATTCGGGGTGATCGTCAACGAGGGAGGGGCGGCCCAGAAATAGAATATTCTCTCCAACGTGAATCCAATAAATCTGGCGGGATGCTCGCGTAAGAATTGCCGAAATTGTTGGTGCTTTTCGTCCATGAAACGTAGCTCGCCGAGTCTTTGAAATTCGTGCATGGCCGCAGCGTCGTTGGCGGGATGCTCATTGCGAGTCCACAGGCCAGAGGATTGATCATTGTTGGCCATATGTAATTCCAATGGCATGTTGTCTCGAACAAAGATGAATTTGTCGAAGACGATGTAGTTGCGGACGATCCAGGGGCTTACGGCGGCGATCGCGATCAGGATGCACAGTGCGGCGCCATAAAGCCGCCGGGGATTCGGGCGCAGGCGGTAGAGAATCCACAGCAGGCAAAATGGAAACATGCTAACTACGGCGGTATTGGTCAGCATGATCAAACCCCAGAGGGCGCTGAAAATTGTCCACACGCGGTTGCTTGGCAATTTTTCGCCCATGCGTAACGTCATGAGCAAGGCAGCGCTCAACAGAAATGTCGTGAAGCTGGTTTCCCAGACGACGCGGGCGGGCCAATAAATGACGTACGGAAAAAGCGCCCAAGTCCAGGCTGCGGCACGAGCAACGGTGGCTCCGTAAATGTGTTGCGCGATGCCGTAGAGGGTGAGGCAGGTGAGCGCGGCAAAGATGCTGTTGAAAGTGAGGATTACAAAAGCTGATGCAGAGCTATAAATACCGAACAGTTTGAAAACCCCGGCCAGAATGTAGGGGTACACAGGCGGTTCCCACGCGCTCGGGCCGGTGGGCAGATCGGTGGGTGAACTGAAACCTTGTCCCATCGCTATTGAACGCGCGATGCGGCCCATCTCCCATCCAAACTGAAAGTGATCGCGACGGGGTGTGATGCGGTAAGTGTGAGCCGCTATAATTACCGCGAGTCGAAGAAGGAAAGCGATCAGAACGATCGAGAACAAAGTGTGCCGGGCGCGCTGTTGCTGCGAGAATGTGTCGCTTGAGGTTTTAGGAACTCCGGGGAGAGTCTTCTCGCGGCCATCCGCCATTGCGCCAGACTAGCATAAGGATTGGAGTGTTCCGGATTTCGAGGTGCGCCGAGTCATTTCCGCACTAATTCCGAGGACAGCAATTGCGCCTTTAGCGCAAGATTTTGAGCACTCTGCAAGTCACCCGCATCTCCCGCGGATTTGGCTTGCTGCATATAACCACGAATTTGCTTCACCATGTCCTGCTGGCCGGAATTCAGCGGATGTCCTGAAAGTTTTTGAAGATTAGCCTCGGTGGTCGCGAGCAAGCCTGCGGTATTTTGGCGCTCATGGATTGCCTGCTCCGGCGAAGCTGTGGTGGAAAACTGCACAGATGGGTCGGTGGTACTGCCGTTGCGCACAACAACTTTTCCCGGTTTCGAATGTGACTTTCTGCGCGTTTTCTTTTTGCGCACGGGCGGCGTTGCGGCTTTTTTCTTTGTTGGCGATGGTAGCGGCTGTTGGGATCCCGTCTGAGGGGCAGACCCTGGCGAAGCGGAGGACGCGGCAGGTGCGGGACTCTGGGTATTTTCTCCCGCGGTTTGTGAGGTGGTTTGCGAGGTAGCAACTCCTTCGAAGGATTGGGAAGGCAATCCGCTCGCCGCGGTTCCGAGTTGCAAACAAATGGTAAGTATTGTGGCCGACCACATACTCTTGCCGATCTCCCAAAGGATGCGCCGGGGTGTTGTTAAGCTAAGCCGGGTGAGGCTGATGCGATTGCGCAACAGCTTCTTGCAGCGGGTTCGTTGGAGATGAAATCAAAGGCAGCCGAAGGGTGAAAGTCGTTCCCCGTCCTGCGACCGATTCGAACTCCACCGAACCATAGTGCCACTGCATAATCTGATAAGTTTGCGCCAAACCGATGCCGCTCCCACTTTTCTTGGTCGTGAAATATAGTTCGAACATTTTTTCCTGAACTTCGGGGGGAATGCCCGCGCCTTGATCCCGAATGCCGGTCACCACCATGTCATCTTCCCGCCGTGCGGAGACGGTGAGGATGCC
>PNAR01000050.1 GCA_003169715.1 Acidobacteriaceae bacterium
ACCGCGGCGTTATGCTTCTCGATGGCCTCCGGCGTAAGCGATTTCGCGTTCTCCTTTACCCACGCCTCAAATTCGGGATAGGTCGGCTTCTTCTGCTTGATGTAATCCTTTACCGCCTGTTCATCGAGCCCGAGCGCGGCACAGGTCATCGCATCGAAGCCTTTGCCGATGCCAGGATAGCCAGAAGCGAGTTTACCCACCGTTTCAAGAGAGACTTTCTGCCAGAGGCGCGGGAGGTGCAGAACGCCGAGTGGACCGGCAGTGCCGGAGCTGATCAGTGGGACGTAGGTGTCGGTCATAGTGATTGTTTTTGATGTTTATGGGTGGTTTGCATCCGCCGCAGCGGACGAATGCTACGAATTCGACTAAGGCTAATGAGCCAGAGGCGCAAAGACAATCCAATTCAGCCACGACTGCGGTTCGAAGTGGGTGGGGATCACAACCTGTTTCTTCCTGATGATTCCCTGTTGATGAAGCGACAAACTTCGCGGGTTGTTTGAGGATCTCCCATGCCCAGATTCCAAAATCTAACAGCAGTCGATTTGCGGCTATCACGCATCTCTAAAACCTGATAAACGATTGAATGTGCGCAATAAAAACCGATTTCTGGCATTGACGGTCGACGCGGCTTCACTCAGCCTCCCTCGGATGAAGCAAAAAAGGAGAAAAATGAAGCTATTACGAGTACTCCCATTCGCTGCGATGCTGTTGTGTCCTGCAATCGCCAGTGCGCAATCGCCGTGGACACGCACAACGCACAACCCTCCTGCTAACCTTGGCACCATCCTGCTGCTCACTAATGGCACGGTCATCGCCCACGAAGAGAGCGACCTAACCGGAAACCTGGCTACGAGGAACTGGTATAAGCTCACACCCGACATTAACGGCAGCTACATAAACGGAACCTGGTCACAAATCGCCCCGTTGCCTTCAGGCTATGGACCTCTCTTTTTCGGATCTGCGGTCCTGCCCGACGGCCGGGTGGTGGTAGAAGGCGGCGAGTACAATCAATACGGCTCCGGTTTTACTGCGCTCGGAGCTATTTACAACCCCGTGACCAATGTCTGGACAAACGTAAATCCACCCAGCGGCTGGACCGGCATTGGTGATGCCTCGACTGTAGTGTTGAATAACGGGACGTTGATGCTGGCCAACACGAGCACCAGGCAAGCAGCACTTCTCAATGCATCGACCTTGACGTGGACGGCTACCGGCTCCGGCAAGTTTGACGTCAACGACGAGGAAGGATGGACTCTGCTGCCCAGCGGAAAGGTGCTCACGGTCGATGCGTACGTCTTTCAGTACCAGTCCAATGGAATGAATTACGAACTCTATGATCCCACCAGTGGGAACTGGTCCGTTGCCGGCACCACGCTGGTGCAATTGTGGGATTCGGCGGCCAATTGCGGTGGACAGAATAACGCTTCCTTTGAAGTAGGTCCCGCTCTTTTGCTCCCCAACGGCACGGTTTTCGCCACGGGATCGAATGCGTGCGGCCCAGCCCACACCGCCATTTACCACGTCGCCGCAGGTACCTGGACCATAGGTCCGGACTTTCCCAATAATCTCGACATCGCCGACGGCCCGGCTGCGCTGGAGCCCAACGGTAAGATGCTCATGATGGCCAGCCCCCTCATTTTCAACTCCCCTTCCACCTTCTTCGAGTGGAATGGGAGCACCCTGAATCAGGTGCCGGGTCCGCCCAATGCTCCCAATGTCCCCTCCTACCAGGGACACTTGTTGCTGCTTCCCACCGGGCAGATCATGTACACCGATTACACCACCGATGTCGAAATCTTCACCCCAACGGGAAGCAACTATGACTGGACGCCCTCGGTATTTCTGACCTCAGCCTCTCTTTACCGGGGAAGCTCGCCCGTTTTGTTCGGCTCCAAGTTCAATGGCCTCTCGCAAGCCAACGCCTACGGCGATGACTTTCAGAATGCGACCAACTATCCCATTGTGCGCTTTACGAACATTGCCACTAACCATGTTTTCTACTGCCGCACCCATAGCCACAGCACCATGGCGGTTGGCTACTCAGGCTTCGTTTCGACCCACGTGGATATACCGATCAGCATCGAGCCCGGTCCGAGTTACCTGGAAGTGGTGGCCAATGGCATTCCGTCGCCGAGGTACCCAGTTACAATTCGATAGTGAGTGGAACCCAGCTAGCCCCATAAGTCCATTGGCGACACGTTGCAGATCCGCAAGGCAAGAACAAGCACAGCTCCGCACGATTTCGGAGATACCTCCCCTGGCTTGGCGCGACGGCCCTCACCCCCGCGTTTTGAGCATCAAAGGATATGGGACTGCTGGCTGACCCTTGGCCAGGGTAGGTCTCCTGGCCAAGCGTACACCATGACCCACTGCCGTCCTGCATATTCTTGCTGAACGTGATCCGGATCTCTTTTGTGTTCGGATCTATCCCATCGGCGCCCGCCTCGGGGCTGGTCTTGACGACGACTGGCCTGGCCACGGCAAGAGTAATGCCTTGGGCGTCTACTTCCGACAAGAGAGCTGTGCCAGCGAAACAAGCAGTCGCGGCTCAAGTGTGACCGGCGTTCTGTGGGGTCGTTGGCGTGATAACGCGCAGGATTTTCTTCTCCGCAGGCAGCCTTGCCCCGAGTCCGTTCCGGACTGATCTATCTCCGGGGTTGGGGTTCGCTTTGGTGTGATGGGACTGGAGCTGGAGTCACAGTCAGCGCGGTGAACAGCGCGGAAAGGCCGTCCTTAGAGGCTTGAATAGCGTGGGACATCCCAGGAACTAGCTCCCACATCAACATCGGTTGCTGCGCTCGCACTAACACTTGAAAATAGTCCTTAGCATGGTTCACGCTTACGGTATTATCTTGACCGCCGACGATGATTTGGATTCGGGTCCTGGGATAATTATATTTAGTGCCTCCGGTCTCATCGCTGTTTGCAATCCAAGTGTCAGTAAACGATGGATCGTGTGCCGCACACGGACCACCATCGCTAAATCCGTACGACAGATCAATTAGCCGTGCGTGACCAGCGGCGTAGGCATATCCCGGCTCTTGTAAACAGCCTTTGGAAATTGCAGCCATAGGTGGCCCGGAAGTCGGAATCGCCACGTCAACGACCTTATCCATTCCATAGGACGACATTGCATATGTAATCTGAGCTGCACCGGCGGAATTACCCGTGATGCAAAATCCGCATTTACCAACATTTGGCTGCAAACCTAACGGAACGTACATCTTGTCGTGCACCCATTTGATGACCGTTGCTGGACGAGACGCGAGAAGTTCCTGGCCGGACTGCACCCCGGCGGGTGAGGCGAGCCAGCCGCGCGTCCACCTAACCTGCACCAATTCAAATCCGTCGTTTACTAGCGACTGCAAAAATGCGGGAGCCCCCGTACCCTCTTCAGACCACCACTTGCTCCCTTCTGAGCCGGAGAAAAACATCACGACTCCTTTTATTTGCCCACTGGGTTTTTGATCCGCAATCATACCAGTTTCATTTTTCGCGATACCCGGGCAAATAACTGTAAACGTTTTGCAGGTAAAACCCGACGGGCATCCAGCCGGCCGAGGCGTCCCCAGGGTGAATGTGCCCAGCGGCCTTTCTGCCGGAGTGTTTGCCGCGCGTGAATGACAAATTAAAGCCATTGCTACCGTCGCCAATAACGCTAAACCCTTTTGCTGAAATGTAAGCATCTTGTTAAAGAATGATTGTATCTGTCCACTTTCCGCAATGCGATGAGCCTGTCTCAAATTACAGTTAGCTCGCGTTCCGTCGTCTTTGCGTTGTCACGAAGAGAATGGCGCCTCA
>PNAR01000360.1 GCA_003169715.1 Acidobacteriaceae bacterium
CATGCGGTCCGCTTCGTCGAGCACGAGCACTCGCAGATCACGGAAGGTGACGAGCTTGCGGTCGAGGAAATCTTCCAAGCGTCCTGGAGTCGCGACAATAAGGCGCGCCCCTTTTCGCAGAGCGTTCAGTTGTTGCCGTTCAGCTAAACCGCCCACGACGAGTGCTGCGGCCGGAAGGTTTTCTCCACGCAGGGAGTTGTATTGCTCCTCAATTTGCATTGCAAGCTCGCGTGTGGGCGCGAGCACGAGGGCTGCGATTCCCGGAGTGTTTTGGCGTAGCAGTTGTTCCATGATTGGAACAAGAAACGCCAGTGTCTTGCCGGTTCCGGTTTGAGCGGTAGCCAGCACATCTTTGCCTAAAAGCGCTTCTGGAATGGTCGCGGCCTGGACTGGAGTTGGGATTAAAAAATTGGAAGACGATAACCGCTGTTTTGTATAGGCGGAAATCGTAAGTTCTGAAAAATTCTGCATCTGTATTGTTTTCTCTTACTTTCTTTACTGGCGGGGCGATGGCGGGGCGCACACGAACTTGTCGGCGAGCACTGCAACTAGCATTGCCAGTTTTAGTTTTATTACGCCGAAAACTTACGGAGTGGAAGGAAGGTGGGAACTCTCAGATCACGTACTCAGCCGGAGCAACCGCACCACGCAACCGTGGTATCAAGCGCAAACTCAGTGTATCACGTTTGGTGCAATGGTCTGCGGGTATGTTCCCCAATAGTAACCAGTTACCCTTATTTAAGGAAAAGGAAAGAGAGGGATTTGTTAGCAGTCTACTGGAGAGCTCGGTTCCACGTCACACGGACGAAATGTCACCCCGTGTAAGTTCTGCGTACCTCGCTTCGCTCACCCAAACGACGTGGAAGTGTAGTTCGCCTTGCTCAACAATGTCTGCTGGGCTGAACGCCTGGAGGTACGCAAGGGTTTCCGTTGCGGCACGTACAATGAATGAACTCCAGGATTCCTTGCTTTCGCGATTGACCGTATTGCCGTGTAGTTCTCGCATTCCGCTTTTTCCAGTCGGGAGGCTCTGTATGGCACTGCCTTTCAAAACCCATAGCTCCGTTCCGAGGACCGCGTATCCGTGCGCGCCAAGCCACTCAACCGCGGCGGGTGCGAACACAGGTGGCCATGCCGTCTCGTTCCCTGATACGAAGGCCGCAGAAATCAATTCGGGCGGAAAATGGAGAGGAAATAACTCGAAACGCACACTCTGATTCACACCTAGCACTGTACCCTGAAGTCGGGTTCCAGAGCGGGCACATTGGTGGTTGGCGAACCCCAAGGTTGGGTTTTGCCGTCAGTTCCCAGGCTACACCTCAGCCAGCGCCCTATGCACCAGGTGCACCACGATCGAACCCTCGCCCACGGCGGAGGCTACACGCTTTACGTTTCCTGAGCGAACGTCACCAACGGCGAAGACTCCAGGCAGAGTGGTCTCCAACATTTGTGGGGGGCGGGCGAGCGGCCATCTCGGCACCGAAGCTCCCTCGTCCGGAGGCGTGTCCAAATCTCTTCCGGTAAGGATGAATCCCTTGTTGTCGAGCGCAATACATCCCTGAAGCCACTCGGTTCGCGGAGATGCGCCAGCCATAACGAAAAGATGCCGGATGTCGTGAGTGGATGTTTCGCCGCTATTTTTGTCGAGCCAAGTCACTCGCTGCAAACTTGTGTCGCCTTCCAGTCCGACGATTTCTGTCTCGTAGTGCAAGTCAATATTCGGGTTTTCATCAATGCGTTGAATCAAGTAGCGCGACATCGTGTCGGACAACTGCGCGGCGCGTACAAGCATGTGTACTCTGCGGGCGGTCTGCGCCAAGTAGGCTGCGGCTTGCCCCGCGGAGTTCCCTCCGCCGACCACGATCACATCTTCGTTTCCGCACAATTGCGCTTCAATGTAAGTCGCGCCGTAATAAATTCCCTGCCCTTCGAACTTCTTCAAGTTCGCAATATTCGGCTTGTTGTATTGGGCTCCGGTGGAGATGACAATCGCGCGCGCCGACAACACATTGCCGTCGTCGAGCACAACTTCATAGGGACGGTGGCTGCATTTCAGTTTGACAACACTGTGAGCAACCATCATTTTGGCGCCAAATTTCTGCGCTTGGGTGATAGCGCGAGAAGCCAGTTCCTGTCCGGAAACTCCCGTGGGAAAGCCGAGGTAGTTTTCGATCTTGGAGCTTGATCCTGCCTGGCCTCCGGGAGATTCAGTTTCGACTACGAGAGCATCCAGACCTTCCGAAGCCGCATAAACAGCCGCAGCGAGGCCCGACGGTCCGGCGCCCACGATGATCACGTCTCGCACTAGAGACTTATCAATGCTCGCATTGAATCCGAGACAGTCTGCAAGTTCCTGGGTTGACGGATTGCGCAATACATTGACGCCATTGCAAATGACGACGGGAATTTCAGCCAATTTAACCGCAAAACGGTCGAGCAATTCTTGAGACGCTTTATCAGTGTCGAGATCCACGTAGGTGTAGGGGTAGGCATTGCGGCTGAGGAACTCGCGGAGTCGCAGCGTGTTGGCGGAATGGCGCGATCCCATCACGATGACGTTTCCCATCCCGCCCCTGATGAGCGCCAGCCGGCGCAAGATGAAGGCCCGCATGAAAATTTCGCTCAACTCGGCGTCTCTCGCCACGTGCGACCGCAAGTCATCTCCAGTGATCTCAAGAAACTCGCCAGCGGCGGTCACGCGGCCGCGAACAAGGCATTGCTGCCCGGAGATCATTGTGATCTCACCAGTGAATTCACCCGGACCATGGGTCACGATGGGCCGCTCGCCTTTCACGTCGGGCTGGACGATTTCCATGCTGCCTGACAGCAGAACAAAAAAAGGAACTCCCGTATCGCCGGGCTCAAACAGGATTTCGCCCGGCTCAACCTTCCGCAACTTACTGCCGGGGCGTAGACGGCTGATCTGCGCCGAAGTTAAAACCGGAAAGGCCTGAGTGCGAGGATCGAGAACGCTGGGTGCAGGCCATGTAGACATATTTTTTTCTCCATAAGTTTTGACAGACGGAAGCGTGAAATAGTAGATGATGCATTTGGCGATTCG
>PNAR01000329.1 GCA_003169715.1 Acidobacteriaceae bacterium
TCCGGCTTGCCCCAGTTAGGATTTCCACGTCGCTTAGCCATCAGAATTCAGCCTCGTCTTGGATGTATTACGCAAACCACTCTTTAGATTGCCGTTCCTGACATAAAGATTCCGATGCCAGTGAATTTCCCGCTGAAAATGGATACGTCCATCGGGCTTAAGAATCCCTAGCCGCCCCGGAAGTTAATGATTCTACACAGTTTCCTCGCAATGTCAATTCGGCCGCGACGCATCGCACTTTCTACGGGCCGAATCCTCGCCGCGGCAACGGGCATGAACTTTGGTTACTGGCGTAATCCTCTGCCGTCCTCGTTCCATTGACTCGGTAGTAACACCAATCCTACAGTGACTTAAGGGTCTGTTCGGATTGGCCTTATCTCCACACTCATGAAGAATCTGCAAGCGCTTCTCCTGTGTTCTGACGACAAGATCGTTCGCGTTTTGCGGCGCGTGTTGAACGAGCTTGAAATCACTGTGGAGCACTGCCCCAATGCCGACGCCGCTATCCAGAAGCTGACTCGGAACCGGTTTGAAGCCGTCATTGTTGATTGCACGGGAGAACAGCTTGCTTCGAGCGTCCTCAAAAGCGCGCGCTCGGCGCCATGTAACAAACGTGCCGTGGCCGTTGCGATTGTTGACGGACAAAAAGCCTTAGGCAGCGCCTTCGATTTAGGAGCGCACTTTGTCCTCTATACTCCGATTTCTGTCGAACGCGCAAAATCCAGCTTCCGGGCCGCCCGTGCCTTAATGAAACGTGAACGGCGCCGCAATGCTCGCATCCCGGTCGAGATTAAAGTAGCCTTGCTTGTGGAGGGAAGAGCAGAACAGTCCGCAATTACCTCGGACATCGGCGAAGGCGGAATTGCACTCAGCCTCCCGCGTCGCGCGAAGAACGGTGAGCGGATGCAGGTTCGATTCATCCTCCCGGACACAGAATACACTTTGAAATGCACCGGCGAGGTCGCGTGGGAAAATGCTCACCGCCAAACCGGAATTCGTTTCGTTGATTTGCCAGCTGACGTCCAAATGCAGCTTAATGCGTGGCTCGTTCGTCATTCCCCAGATCTCGAGAAGGATGACCCCCCCGTACCATGCAAACTGACCGATCTCAGTTTGGGTGGATGCTATTTGGAACTTGCCTCGCCCTTTCCAGTCCGCACAAAGTTGACTCTATCCATGCGCGCCGGCGAAACCGAGTTGAGGGTCGAGGGCATCGTGCGGGTCATGCACCCAGAGCTTGGCATGGGCGTGGAATTTACGCAGAAGACGGGTATCCAGAAGGAACAAGTTGAAAAATTCATCCAAACCCTGACAGGCAGCGATGGAGTGATTCCTCAGCTCATGGTTCAGCCCGAGAGCCTCGATGTCGGTGACGAACCGAGCGGCGCGCCTCACGCGCCAGCGGATACTGACGATCCACTGCTCGACCTATTCCTCAAAAAATCCAGTTTGACCCCGCAGGCATTCCAGATCGAACTGGGCAAACAGCGCGGATCTCACTCTCAGCAGGAAGCCGCCGCATCCGTTTAGTTCTTATAAAAGACTTCCTCGCTCCAACCCACACAAAAGTTTGCCTGTGCACTAACCGATATTTTTCGGCGGGAAAAACATGCGTTCCAATCGGAAGCTAATAATCGTCGCTGTAAACCAGTTTGAAGGAAAGCATCCAGCATTCTAGCCCGAAGCTAGCCCGGAGCTAGAGCGAAGCTAGACCGAAAATTGACCGCTCCGAGCCTGCTTTACGATATCCACGTACTGCCGTGCCCGGTCTGAGATGATCGCGTCTGAACCATCCCTTAGAACTTTCGCGTCAATGAGATCAGTACCAACGCCGAGCGCTTCTGCTCCGGCTTCGATAAATGCTGCTGCCGTCTTGAGAGAGACTCCTCCGGTAGGAACAAGTTTGATGTGAGGCAGCGGACCCTTAATAGCTTTGAGGTAGCTTGGCCCGCCCACGGCGCCAGCAGGGAAAACCTTTACCAGATCCGCGCCTGCGGACCAAGCCGCGTAAATCTCGGTCGGGGTCAACGCGCCGGCCATCATCGCTATGCCCATCTCTTTGCACGACTCAATCGTCTTAAAATCCAGCGCCGGACTTACGATGAATTGCGCTCCGGCCTGCACGCACTTCTGCGCCGTTTGCGCATCGAGCACCGTTCCCGCGCCTATGAGTATCGTGTTACCAGATTCGTCCGCAAGGGCCTTGATCACATCAATCGCACCCGGAACGGTCATGGTAATTTCGACAATCGAAATTCCGCCCGCGCAAACTGCGGCCACGGCGCGTCGGGCCATCGCCGAGGACTCCGCGCGAATGACGGGCACTAGACCAACGTCGTGGATTCTTCGAAGAACCTCAGCTTTAGTTAGAGTTTTCACAAAAGCCCATGAATGTCTATTACTACCGCGCGACGCGCACGCTTGCGCCTTTCATTACTTTTTCCACTTCGGCTAATGTTGACATGGTCGTGTCACCCGGCGTGGTCATCGCCAGTGCGCCGTGCGCCGCGCCGCACTCTACCGCCCACTGTGGCCCGCGCCCGGTTAGGAAGCCGTAGATCAGCCCGGACGCGAATGAATCGCCGCCGCCGATGCGATCGAAGATTTCGACGTCCTGCCGCGCCGTCGCTTGATAAAGTTTTCCGTCGTAATAGCAGACCGCTCCCCAGTCATTGCGAGTCGCGCTCCTGGCATTTCTCAGGGTAGTTGCGACGATTTTCAGATTCGGAAATTCAACGAGCACGCGTTCCAACATGCGTCCGAAATTGTCGGTACTTAGTGCGGAGAGATTCTCGTCCAATCCCTCCACTTCAAAGCCTAGCGCAGCGGTAAAATCTTCTTCATTTCCAATGAGTGCGTCAACGCGGGAAACCAATTTGCGATTGACCTCGACCGCACGCTTTTGGCCGCCGAAAGTCTTCCACAAAGACTCCCGGTAATTCAGATCATAGGAAATAAAAGTATCATGTCGCTTCGCGGACTGCATAGCCTCGTCGGCGACCCGCGGAGTGCTTTCGGAAAGCGCAGAGAATATTCCGCCGGTATGAAACCAGCGCGTGCCTTCGTGCCCGAAAATTTGATCCCAATCAATGTCCCCCGGTTTCAATTGGGAAATTGCGGTGTGTCCGCGATCTGAACAGCCGAGAGGAGCCCGCAAGCCGAATCCCCGTTCCGTAAAATTCAGTCCATTGCGAACGCTACGCCCAATGCCGTCATAAGTAACCCATTTGACGTGCGATTGATCCACTCCGCCCTGGTAAATCAAGTCCTGAATCAACCGCCCAATCGGATTATCCGCCAGTGCCGTCACGACCGAGGTCCGCAACCCGAAACACCGGCGCAACCCACGTGCGACGTTATATTCTCCGCCACCTTCCCATACTTGAAGAGTGCGAGCTGTCGCAATGCGGCCATCGCCAGGATCGAGTCGAAGCATAACCTCGCCAAGGCTAACCAAATCCCATGTGCATTTTTCCTCAGACTTAAGCCGCATCATTTTAATCGCGCATGATATTCACTATTTTAGATTGTGATCCGCCTTCATCAGGTCCGACGATTGTAAATCTTGTCCGGAAACAATTCCACGAAGAGGCTCACTCTGACAGCCGGAGACGGCGTGACATAACCAACCGAACAACTTGTCAAGACCTTTTTCGGAGAGTAAAACATAGAGGAACAAAGTGGGGGGTAATGAAGCGCCGGGAATTTATCAGCAAAACGTCATATGGTTTAGGAGCGGCGTGGCTCGGCTCAACATCACTTTTCCAAAATGCACTAGCGATCCCCTTATCAGGCAAATTCAACGCCAATGATACGGTCTTGCTGGGCAACACTGGCATTCGCACAAGCAGGCTGGCAATGGGCACAGGCACTGTGGGAGGCGGTCACCATTCCAATCAAACTGCACTGGGAATGGCTGGGCTTTCAGGTCTGCTGCTCAATGGATACGATCAAGGGCTGCGATTTTTTGATGCCGCGGATTCCTATGGGAGTCATCCCTATGTCGCGGAAGCGCTCAAGCATATTCCGCGCGATAACGCGACTGTTCTGACCAAGACATTCTCCCGCGATCCGAAAACAGCTCGCGCCGATCTGGATCGTTTTCGTAAAGAACTCGGAACCGACTACTTGGATATTTGTCTGATACATTGTGTAACCGAAGGTGACTGGACTGACCGTTATCGAGGAGTAATGGACGTTCTTTCGGAAGCCAAAGAAAAAGGAACCATTCGCGCCCACGGATGCTCATGCCATTCCATCGAAGCTCTCCGCACCGCGGCAAAATCTCCCTGGGTGGAAGTAGATCTTGCTCGCATCAATCCAATCGGTTCTCATATGGACGCCAATCCGGATACCGTCGTCAGCGTACTGCGCGAAATGAAAGCGTCGGGCAAGGCCATCGTAGGCATGAAAATTTTAGGACAGGGTGACATGCGATCCAGGCCGGACGAAGCGCTGAAATATGCCTTGTCTCTAAACGTACTCGACGCTTTTACCATTGGCGCGGAAAGTAAAGCCGAGCAGAATGACCTCGTCCGCAGAATCGCGGCTGCTGCTTAGCGAAATGCCTTTCAAACCTTTTGACCTCACGGGAAAAACCGCAGTCGTAGTCGGTGGAACCACAGGCATTGGCCGGGGAATGTCGCTGGCTCTCGCCGAGGCCGGCGCGGATGTGATTCCAACCTCACGCCGCCCGGACGTCGTAGCTTCCGCGGTTAGCGAAATCCAGGAATTGGGCCGCCGTTCTTTGCATTGTCCCGCCGACGTGCAGAATCGCGCCAGCCTCGAAAAACTTCTCCAGGCAGCGGTTGCCGAGTTCGGCAAGGTTGATATTCTTATCAACTCTGCCGGCCAAACGAAGCGCACTCCCACGCTCGATGTCTCCGAAGACGAGTGGAATTCCATTATGGAGACGAATCTTACCGGCACGCTGCGCGCGGCCCAGGTATTTGGCAGGCACATGTTGCAACGCGGATACGGCCGCATCATTAATATTGCCTCATTGAGCAGTTTTGTAGCGCTCTTTGAAGTCGCCGCTTACGCTGCCAGTAAAGCGGCAGTGGCGTCGCTCACAAAATCTCTGGCAATCGAGTGGGGATCTCAGGGAGTCTGCGTGAATGCGATTGCTCCCGGCGTCTTCAAGACGGATCTGAATGTGAATCTATTGAACGGCACCGAACGTGGACGCGAGTTTCTAACGCGAACCCCCATGAAACGCTTCGGGAATATCAACGAACTCGCAGGAGCGGCAGTCTTCCTGGCATCGGACGCGGCCAGTTTCGTGAACGGGGAAATCCTGGTCGTTGACGGCGGATTCCTGGCCAGCGGAGTGAATCAGTAGTCGAATCTTCCGACCAGCGCCACTTGGTTGCTCGCTCCGGCCTGACTGAGAGAACCCGGTCGTCGAATTACTTTCCCGTGTAGCTAATCCTCCAGATCGAACTTGAACCGTCATCGGTCACTAGTAGCGATCCATCAGTAGCGACAGTGATTCCCACCGGCCGTCCCCAAACGTGGTCGTTGTCTACGACGAATCCGGTCAGGAAGTCTTCGTATTCTCCAGTTGCGTGTCCTGTCTGATGCAGGGGAATGCGAATTACTTCGTATCCTACGCGAACTGATTTGTTCCATGAACCGTGCTCGGACGCGAAAATGTCCCCCTGATATTCAGCAGGGAACTGCTTGCCATCATAAAAAGTAAGTTGCAGCGAGGCATTGTGCGGTTGCAGCGGAACGTCTGGAGTGATGACTTTATCCTTCAATTCGGGATGCTTACCCTGATGACGCGGGTCTTGATGGCCGCCCATATACCACCACGGCCAACCGTAAAAACCGCCATCTTGCACATGGGTGATGTAATCGGGAACAAGATTATCGCCGAGCGCATCGCGTTCATTAACCGAACACCATAGTTCTCCGGTCTTGGAATTGATGGCAAGGCCGCCGCCGGCGTTGCGGATTCCGTACGCATAGATACGCATACCCGAACCATCGGGATTAAATTCCAGAATGTCGGCGCGATCCTTTTCGCGGGAATTGGTATCGGGGTCGTCCACGTTGGAAGAAGATCCGACGGCAACGAACATCTTCTTGCCATCCTGGGTGAACTGGATGGAGCGGGTCCAATGCCCTCCACCATAGGGGAGATCGGCAATGTGTTGTTCGGCAGCGCGCGCCTTCAAGTCCCCATTCTGGTAAGGGAAACGTACGACTGCATTCGTATTTCCGACATAAACCCACTGAGGATTCGGACCCGGGGGATAGAAAGCGATGCCGTAAGGCCGCTTTAATCCCGACGCAAACACTTCGGTCTGCTGCGGCTTGCCGTCGCTGGTGATTCCGCGAAAAACTAAAATTTTTCCCGCATCGCTTTCAGCGACAAAATAGTCGCCGTTGGGCGCGGTGGTGATGAGTCGTGGATTATCGAGGTCAGTCGCGTATTGTTCAACCTTGAAGCCCGCAGGCGCCTTCGGCCATGCGTCATGGGGACGGGGAACAAGATCTGGGGCGTTGTTCGAAGATTTTGAGGTATACGGCTCTGGGAGATCCTGAACGGTAATTTTGCGGAAATTCCCGGGTTGCTCAAACCGATAATCGGTGAATGGCGCCTGCGGCGATGCTAATTTGGCGTCGCTGGCTGCCGCTGATGCGCTTGTAGCGGCAGCGGTTGCAGCTTTCGGGGCGCTGGGGAGAGTCTTGACGAAACTTACAAGTTGCCAGCGTTGCCGCTTGGGAAGAGCCTTCCAGGATGGCATTCCATTATTTATGTCGCCCTTGGTGATGAACCAAAAAATCTCGCCATCACTCGCCGACTGTGTAGGACTCTCGACGAGAGGTGGCACGTTCCCGGTCCCCTGTCCGTTTGCGCCGTGACACTTGGCACAGGTGTTGGCATAAAGTTTGGCGCCCGCTTCCGCCGCTTGCGGTTGCCCGGAATAAGGATTCGTCAACTTTTTAGCGGACGCAGGCGCTTTATGAAAGGATGTGTCTTCGGCCCGGGAAGAGATGGGCATGATTAACATGAAGACAATCGTAGCGAGAAAAACCACCACTTGCTGCGTGCGTGTTTTCAAAGTGATTCCTCCACATCAGAATAAAGACGTAAACATTCAGAAGCCGGTCGGCAAATCTTACTCCATTGGCAGTCCGACGTAATTTTCAGCGAGTGATTGCGACGCCGCTCGCGAGCTGGTCACATAATCCAGTTCAGCCAGTTGCCGCCGCTGATCGAAGGGATTGTCCCCCGGCAAACGATGCAACATTGATGTCATCCACCAGGAGAAACGTTGTACTTTCCATACCCGGCGCAGGCAAGTTTCCGAATACTTATCCAACAACTCGCGCCGTCCCGTCCGATAGAAGTCTACAATGGCAGCCGTCAGGATGCGAACATCCGCAACCGCCAGGTTCAATCCTTTTGCTCCGGTCGGCGGAACAATGTGCGCCGCATCCCCCGCAAGAAAAAGTCGGCCGCGTTGCATGGGTTCGGCGACGAAGCTTCTCATTCCTGTAATCCCCTTCTGCGTAATTTCACCGCGATTGAGTTTCCAGCCATCGGCCGTGTCGAATCGGTTTTGAAGTTCGGTCCAAATTTCGTCGTCGGGCCAATTCGCAAGATTTTCTTCCGGATCGCATTGTAGATATAGACGCGTGATTTGCGGAGAGCGCATGCTGTGCAAAGCGAATCCACGCTGGTGGTGGCAATAGATCAGTTCCTCAGAAGAAGGCGCCGCGTTCGCGAGAATTCCCAGCCACGCAAAGGGATAAACACGCTCATATAAAGTCAGCGCCGCCGCGATGGCCGGACGGCACACGCCGTGAAAGCCGTCGCATCCAGCAATGAAATCGCACTGAAGGGTTTCCGAATTGGCTTGGTGACGGAATTGAATATTGGGCTTCGGCGACTCAAAATCGTGTAGGCTAACGTCTTCGACTTCAAAAATAATCTGTGCTCCGGTTTTTAACCGGGCATTCGTGAGGTCCTTTATTACCTCATTCTGCGCATAAATCGTAACTGCCCGCCCATCTGTCAGATCGTCAAAATCAATGCGATGTCCGCGGCCGCCAAAACGCAACTCAATTCCGTGATGGACCAGGCCCTGACGCTTCATTCGCTCTCCCAGTCCCATTTCGTTTAGCAGATCAACTGTGTTTTGCTCAAGCACGCCAGCGCGAACCCTCTCCTCGACATGTTGACGACTGCAATTCTCCAGCACCACGGACTCAATGCCCTTAAGATGAAGAAGCTGGGAAAGCACGAGCCCGGCAGGTCCCGCGCCTACAATGCCGACTTGGGTTCTCATGCTCATTTTCGATTCACAAACAATAATATTCCGCTGAAGGTAAAATATCCTGCAAACGTAATCGTCCCATTCACTGGATCGTTATCTCTGAATAAATCTGACGACAATGTTTATTAGTCACGAGCGTTTTCGGATTGAGTGGGGAGATTGCGATCCCGCTAACATCGTGTTTTATCCGCAGTACCTCAAATGGTTCGATGCCTGCACCTCCAGCCTATTCAAGAACGCGGGATTGCCCCTGCCGGCACTATTCAAAGACCAGGGGATCATCGGGATTCCGATTGTGGATTTGAAGGTGAAGTTTATGGTCCCGTCCGGCTTCGGGGAAGAATTGCTGGCGGAGTCGCAAATAATGGAATGGCGAAAAAGTAGTTTTTTGGTCCAGCACCGGTTTTTGAAGGACGAAGTTGTTCTCGCGGTCGAAGGTATCGAGACGCGTGTGTGGACCGGGATTGATCCGGCCAACCCAGACAGAATGAAATCGCAGCCTGTGCCCAGGGAGATTGTAGAGAAATTTTCAAGAGGGCCCGACCTCGGTAAATAGTGTTTTCTTGGAAGCAATATTAGGTGGGCGGATTTGGGAACCTATGGAGACTCACTGGGGCTTTGTCGAACCAGGTGGTTTACTTGGCGAGGCCGGCGGATTCGAAACGCTTGACAACTCTGGTGCGAGCGGTAGCGGGACCTCCATCGCTCCGACACGGTCGGTGGAGACGTCCCGTACAGCGATGCGTATTGAAGTTGCTGTCAACGGTACGTCGAGTTGTTGCTCGACGCGGTAAATGCCGTTCGGGTTTGATGTCCCGTCAGCTTGATCTGCCGGATCGTTCTTCTGAACCAGGGCATTCAGCATTTGACCATCGTCGTTGTAGGCGGCAGATGCGATTTCGACAGCGGGAGGGCGCTCATTGTGCGATTTTCCTGAATGCGCTTGCGTCGGCAAAATATAGTCAATTGCATAGGTTTGTAGCTGAACAGGGGGCAGCGGTTTTGCCGGCCGATTCTTGCGTCGTACGCGAAAATAGCCCGGCTGGTCAGTTAGATTTGTCATTTGTTCAGGCGTAGCGAGCGCGGGAACGCCAATGGGATGGATATGGACTCGGAAGTAAATCTGGTGAGCCATCGGCGCTCCATGTTGCATATTGGCAGACAAAGAATCGCCAATCTTTCTGGGCGCGGATTGTTGCGCAGCCACTTCTTTCCCGTTTGTTCCATGCGGAGGCGAATCGGGGTCGTCCGCATAGTAGGAGCGCCGATAGGACAGTTGGTAGCCCTTTGTGGAAAGTCCAACATGAATCTTGCGCAGTTTGCCGTCATAATTCTCATTACTTGGCGCATAGGTAAGTGTGTAGTAATTGCCTCCGATCTCGGTAGCGTCTAAGAGCGCGCCCTTCAGGTCATTGGTGCTGTAAAAAGCATGGCCTCCGGTTGCTTCGGCAATGTCGTCCTCGCCCATATAACCGAAAGAAATGGAGCTGCCAAAATTTGGGGGCGTGGGCATTGGACTTCCCCCAGGATATTGGGCCAACTCAAGATGAACGACCGGTTGTGCACGATTAACCGATGGAGTCACATATTGCCATTCCCGAGAGTCGGCGAACTGCAAACCGCCGTCCGTCTCTTCCGGAGCGTTGCGATTGCCTATGACGACGCCGCGGACATCAATAAGGTAGACAGCCACCTCGGCCTGAACGAGCGTGTCAATTACCTTCCTAATGTCGTCTTGAAGGTCAGGAGGGTCGTCATCGCTTGGGAACATCCGCATGGGAAAAGATCCCGAGAACCAAATTAGATTCTTCCGACCTGGCAATCCATCGAGATATTGAGCGATTCGAGCAAGCACGGCGATCATCGAAAGGCTATCGCCCCGCCCATAGTTATTGCCATAGAGAAAGATCATTGGAACGTGCGAGCGCGGTTTTCGCGGGTCCGCTGCGGCAAACAGTTCGTCTTTGTCCTCGGTAAATCCCTGAATCAAGCGAAGTGTGTCGGAAAGAACAAAGATAGCGAAGCGTGTGCCAGTCGGCTTGTCCTTGAGAAACTTCAGGAGTTGCTGCCTGGCAAATGGCTGGTCATCTGGAAATGTATTACGAAGATCAAGAAGGAGCACATATAGCG
>PNAR01000073.1 GCA_003169715.1 Acidobacteriaceae bacterium
TGGCCGACGACGCATGCTCCTAAACTTGCGCCACAGGTGATTCCGGTCAACTATTTGCGATGGGACGTAATCAATCGCGGCGCCGAAGATGATTGGGGCGTTCAGAACGTGGATTCGCCACAGGTGCGCATCATTTCGATGAACGCTGTGCAGCGAGCGGACAGCGTTGTCATTCTTGGAGAAATCGTAAACGAAGACACCGTTCCCGCCTACGTGAATGTTGGCGCTACGTTCCTGGGCCAGAATCAGCAAGAACTCGCGCAGGAAAGCAGTTTCGACAAAATTTCTCACACCCTGCTTCCCAAGCAGGTTTCACCTTACCGGATTGATTTCCCTGGAATGCGGACTGACAAAATAAAAAGCGTGAGGATGGACGCCAAGGCCATGCTGGTGCCGGCCAGCGCCGATCCCGTGATTGAGGTAAATCAGCAGCGCCTGGAAACCGATGCCGTTGGGAAAAAAGTCCTTAGCGGGCAACTAGTAAATCAAAGCGGGCAAATCGTTAACATTCCCCACGTGATCGCGGCATTTTACGATGCCACTGGAAAAGTCATCTGGGTTTCCGATGGGTATATTGATCAGGAGCTGCTACCGCAAATTCCCGTTACATTTTCCGTTGATCTGCCAAACGACGTTGCCGGCAAAGTTCAAAGCTATCACGTGGTGGTTAATCACTACGACCGGCAGACCTCCTAGCTATGCGCATCTTTTTCCCAAGCTTGTTGGTGTGGATTGTCACTCCCATCGCCATGTTCGCCGCGGAAGTTCATCCTCCATCGCAAATGTCAGCGGGCGTCTCTTTTTCCATGCCGAGTAGCGGGGGTGGGCAGGGCACGCTTTACCTGATAGGGCCGGCTCACCTCAGCAAACGGCAGGTGAATCTTGGGACAGATATTGAAGTTGATGGAGATGAGGTTGAACGTGCCGGACGCTACACCGTGATTCTGTGCACTGACCAGTGTTCGGCGTCGGAGTTCTACGTTCATCCCGCTGGGCCGGATCGCTTAAGTTTATTGGTCCATCCTTCCCGCGTGCCGGTTTCAAATCCCAACGCGATCAGCGCTGTTGCCGTCGTTTGGGACGTTTATCACAACCTGGAGCTCTCGCCAGAAACCGTGAAGTTTACGGTGAATCCCGACGAGCATACCTCTTTGTCGGAAGCGCGGACTACCAATAACGGAATCGCGTGGATTCGCTTAACTTCCGCGGCGAAGAGTGGCGTGGTCAAACTGGAAGCTTCGGTCGGAAAAGTTTCCGAAATCCGCGTGGTTCAACAAGTCGCGTCCGACGCTTGCAATTTACGGATTCGGGCGTCGTCGGCATCGAAGAAAATAATGGTTGAAACTGATCCTGTACGCGACTGTAGCGGGAATTTCGTTCCCGACGGCACAGTTGTGAGCTTCACGATGACGGACTCGGCGGGAAAGACAACAGTGGACGTCCCGATTAAACGAGGCGTTGCCAAAGTGGAAATGCCAGCGCATGGGCGCGCCCGGATCACCGCTGCGTCAGGCGTGGTAACCGGAAACGAGTTGGATCTGGGCGGCGGCGAATGAAAAAAACAATCATGCGGCGCGTCTTGTTGACTCTTACTACCGCAGTCGTGATATTCGCGCCTGCATCTTTTGTCATCGTGCGCGCCGACGATTCGTTGCCTAAAGTTTCACTCAATGCCGACAACCTCGGTCCCCGCTCGATCGAAGAGTTAACCAGTAAAGTCATAACTCGGGACTACGCTTTCGCCTGGCAAACCATGGTAGAAGCCCTGGAGCAGAATCGCCCAGATTTGCTGGATGGATATTTCACCGGGACCGCGAAACAGGATCTCACGCAACGGATCGCCGACCAGAAGAAAACAGACGTTCGGGTACGCTATCTGGACCATGGTCATAAGCTCGACGCTATTTTCTATTCTCCCGCTGGCGATGCTATGCAACTACGCGATCACGCTAATCTTGAAGTCAATGTGATGGATGGGCAAAAGGTTATACACAGCGAGCAAGTCAATCTGCAATACATCGTCTTAATGACACCTGGCGCGGATCGCTGGCTGGTGCGCGATCTTGAGGTTGCACCGGAGGCCAAGCACTAGGCTCTCGTTGGGGAATCTCCGTTTCCTGTTACGCCAGGATTGCATCGAAATACACGATAGCTTGAGGTTTAGTCGCGGATGAAAAGTGCGTCCACAATCGGTTTGATTCTTGCCGTCCTGATCATTGTCGGCCAGGGATGCGATCGCAATAAACTTCGTCAATCCCTGGATCAAAGCTCCCATCCGATTGATAACACCCCGAAACTTTTGGCGGACTATCAACCGTGGTTCGGGTCTCCTGGCCATATCAATCCGGGGTACTCATCGCAGGATCCTGCCGTGCTCAAAAAGCAAATCCAAAAAGCGAAGAATCTCGGGATTTATGCGTTCGCAGTGGATTGGTATGGAGATCGTCGGCCCTTCGAAGATCACAGCTATGCGCTGCTTGAGCAAATCGCCAGCGAAAACCATTTTCATGTTGCCTTAATGTATGACGAAACTGAAGAGGACAATGGCCGGGCCACGGATGATGCCCTCGAAGCATTTGACAAAGCTTACAAATCTTATATCGGGCCCGCCGCGCCGAATCATAATGCCTATTTGCAATATCAGGATCGCCCCGTGATTTTCATTTTCCCGAAGCGCGGTCACACTGATTGGGACCGGATCCGGCAACAGGTAAACGGCTGGGAGACTCCTCCCTGGCTTATCTACAAAGACGAACCGCCGGCCCAGTACGCAAAGGATTTCGACGGGCAGTATGCCTGGATTCATCCCGGCCCCAAGGGTTGGACTGCGGACGGCAGCGAGTGGGGCCAGGAATATCTTGAACACTTTTACACGAAAATGAAGGAGGATCACCCCAGTCAGATTACCGTCGGAGGTGTATGGCCGGGCTTTGACGATAGTAAAGCTTCCTGGGGCTTGAACCGTCACATGGATCGCCGTTGCGGCAAGACGCTGGAAGACACTTTAGCGATTGCCCGCCGCTACCAGAACGTCCTTCCCATGCCGTTCTTGATGATCGCCACCTGGAACGATTATGAAGAAGGCACCGCGATCGAGAACGGAGTTGCGAACTGCAAGTGACCAAAATTCGAATGGATTGACAAGCCGAAGGTAGTCTAGGCCGTCATCCCGAGATTGCGAGGATCTCGCGAGTAATGAAAAGTCGCTGAACACGAGCACTTCTGATGGTCCGCGCAAGATCCTTCGGGACTCTTAGTCCCTCAGATGTAATGAAAACAAAAGCGTGCCTCCAAGGGTAGAGTACGTGCTCGAAGCACAAGCCCTGAAGGAGGCACGAGATGATCCACGTTGGAGTAGATCTTCACCAGAGATTTTGTTACATGACGGCGGTGGAAGCAAGAGGCAAAATCGTACAGGCGGGGCCGGTGACGAACGAGAAGCTGGCGTTGCGCAAGTATTTCCGGCAGTTTCGCGGGAAGGAAGTGCAGGTAGCGGTGGAGGCGTGCGGGTTCTGGCCGGCGTTTCGCGAGGTGGT
>PNAR01000516.1 GCA_003169715.1 Acidobacteriaceae bacterium
GCAATGTCCACGTCTTCATCGCGGATGACATTCCGCTCGATGACGGTGCCGAGAACTGGGGTTCCCCCGCTCCCGCTGTTGATGTTGATCCCCACCGATCCGGGCGTCGCTGTGTCATCCTTGTCGGCTTTATTTCCGGAGATAATGTTGCCGATGATCTTGTTGCCGCTGAACGTATCGGCCGGCAGACCAAACGCGGGGCCTACATGAGAGTGAAGCGCGACACCTCCCAGTCCATTGTTTGTCAGCTGGTTATTGATGATCACGTTGCCGGAGACGCGGCCGGGGCCGGCGCCATCCGAAAACATCCCCACTCCTGAGCCCCCTACCTGTATTCCATTGTGGGAAGAAATGTTTTCGGAGACAACATTGTTATCAACGCCGTGATGCCGCGCNNGGCGGATGCGAGGCAAGAACGATGCCGCACTCCAGCGGGTTGTCCGTGACGACATTATGCGTGAGCAGGTTGCCGCGGCTTTCGCCGGTCTCGTCGCTGATCAGAACGCCGTCGGCGTTGCCGCGAACCAAATTGCCGGACAAGGTCGAATTCACCGTTCCCACTAGATGAATCGCTCCGCCGCAATCGCCGGTCTCGTCAGTTTCATAGGTTCCGTTGCCGGGCTGGTCGGGGCAGCCAGTGTTCGCGCCGGTGAATTCCAATCCTCCAGATTTGTCGTTTTCCAAAACATTGCTGTCGCGGATAATGACGTCCGTGGCGCTGACCACTAAAATGCCTTCAAACTGCGCATCGCGAACCGTGAATCCGGCAACGATAACATCGTGCAGGCCGTGATTGTCGAACCCGTCTACGAATATGCCGTGCGCAAGACCGGTCGCGTTAATGACCGATGAATTCGCTCCCGCCCCAATGAGCGAAACTGGAATGCCGATCGTGACCTCTTCCTTATAGGTGCCGGGTTCAACATTGATAGTGTCATTTACCCCAGCCACGTTCACCGCCATTTGAATTTTCGAAAAACAACCATGTGAACCACCGGGGTTCACGCAAAGGACGTTGGCAGTAGCTGACTGAGAGAGTGCAACTACGACGATTGCGCACAGGGCAAGCATGCCCAGATGTGCGCTGCTTTTTAAGATATTCGGACGCATAATCTCCTCCTCGAGACTGAAATACCGATATTGGACCGATTCGGATGGCGCTCATTCCTGAAACCCGCGCCACTGCTGCGAACTCCCGGATTGGACGGGCCAACGATAGGCTTTCCGCTCCGGCCGTGTCAAGCCTTAGCCTGTGAATTGAAACTCCGCCATGGCAGCGCTTTGCGGAGGGCGCTGGAAACAGCAGTTGGCCTGGGACGCGCTGGAGAAATTACGGCTACGACATTCCGTTGATGGCATGTCACCATGAATCTTGCGCTGAAGGTATCAATCGCCGGCAGTTGAAAACTGTTGGTGTTCGCAACACGGATGCAACGAACCGTGCGCGATCGGTTCTGAACAACTCGATCCGACGATCGCCACCAGCGCGTCGTGGAAAGAAGAAATGTGGAGCACAGAACTAAGTCCGGTACGGTCCAGCATTTCGAGGACGAAACGAGAAGGATTGATTAACTTCAGTTCGATATCGCGACTTCGGCTCCAGTGATGCAAAGAAACCAGTACGGTTAGCCCCGCTGCGTCCACCGATTCGACGTCAGAGAGATCGAGCACGATAATGCGGGTATCATTTCCTGAAATTACGGCATTCTTGAGCACGCGAACGCCTTCGCCACGAACGAGACGTCCGGCGCATCTCACAATCGCCAGGTCCTTCAATTTTTCGACGTGTGTGGTCAACATAACTTGCTCCCTTGCTTGATACGTCAATAGACGTTTGAAAGTTCCGTTTGTCACCATGCGCTGGATTCTTGCTGAAATGTCGTTCTCGGTTTCTCTGCCCTGAGGGGATTACAGAAATGAATCACACCTGTTCCGCTTCAGGAATCTCGACGAAGTTGTGACGTCCGTCACAATCGTTCCTCCAATCCATGAGCTAAGGTCATGACGCGGACGCGTGTGTCCACGCTTATGCTCTATAAAACTCTCAGCGCCGCGGTTTACGGGATTGATGCCAGCATTATTGAAGTTGAGGTTGATATTTCTGGAATCAAGACTAGCGAAGATCATTTCCACACCGTCGGCCTTCCCGATGCTGCGGTGCGGGAGAGTCGTGACCGGGTGCGGGCCGCGCTCAAGAATTGCGGGTATGACATTCCTCTCACTCATATCACCATCAATCTTGCTCCCGCCGACATCCGCAAGGAAGGCTCGGGATTCGATTTGCCCATGGCGCTGGGTATTCTCGGCGCTTACGGCGGACTGAATAAGAAGGAACTACCCGATTGCCTTTTCGTCGGCGAACTTTCGCTTGATGGAGGTATTCGTGGCGTGCGCGGCGCATTGCCCATTGCAATCGAAGCACGGGGAAAAAAGATATCGAAACTAATTGTCCCGGAACTCAACGCGAAAGAAGCTGCGATGGTCGGGGGCGTGTCGGTTTATCCGGTGAAGTCGCTGCTGGATGTGATTCGATTCGTGAACACCGGCAACGGAATTCAGCCGCTAAATGTTGACAGCGAAATTCTACTCAGCGAATCGCAACAATTTTCGGTGGACTTCAAAGATGTCCGCGGACAGCAGACGGCCAAGCGAGCTCTCGAAGTGGCTTGCGCGGGAGGCCACAACATTCTGATGATTGGGCCTCCAGGATCGGGCAAGACGATGCTCGCGAAACGCATGCCTACGATCTTGCCGCCATTTACCTTCGAAGAAGCGTTGGAGACGACCAAAATTCACAGCGTAGCTGGAGTGCTCGATGCCGGAGCCGGACTGGTAGGAGTGCGTCCCTTCCGCTCGCCTCATCACACAATCTCAGACGCCGGTCTAATCGGCGGAGGGGCCGTGCCGCGTCCAGGAGAAGTTTCGCTCGCGCACAATGGCGTCTTATTTCTGGACGAGCTTCCCGAATTCCCCAGAAATGTTCTGGAAGTCATGCGCCAGCCGCTGGAAGACGGCACCGTCTGCATCGCCCGCGCTTCTATGTCCCTGACCTTCCCTTCCCGCTTCATGCTCGCAGCGGCAATGAATCCCTGCCCCTGTGGATATTTCAACGACCGCAGCCGCGAGTGTCATTGCACGCCTCCGATTATTCAACGATATATGTCGAAAATATCTGGGCCGCTGCTGGACCGCATTGACATCCACATTGACGTGCCGGCGGTGAATTACAAAGAAATGCGTTCGGGATCCGAGCCAGAGAGCTCAGCCACAATCCGAGAAAGAGTCATGCGCGCCCGCGATTCGCAGCTGAAGAGGTTCTCGGAATCTCCCAATGCCAAGATTTATTGCAACGCACAAATGGCGCCTCGCCATATCCGAACATTCTGTGAACTCTCCGCCGATTGCGAACGGCTTCTCGAACGAGCCATGGCCCAACAAGGACTCACCGCCCGCGCTCACGACCGCATCCTCAAAGTGGCCCGCACAATTGCTGACCTCGACGGCTCTCCTGCGCTCGAACCAAAGCACATTGCCGAGGCCATCCAATACCGAACTTTGGATAGAACATTCTGGGCGTGAGGCACACCAATAAGGTCAGAAGTCGAATACGTTACACAAAGAGACGTAGCAAGTTGCGTCTCTACCAGAGATTGTTTTGTATCTCAGAAGCGCATGTAGCTGTTTCCGGCCTTGGTGCCCACCGCTGCGTCCAGATGGTCTAACTGCACGCCCAGGAGGGACGTGGCGAAATAAATCTTCTCGAAAGTGGCGATCTCCGGGTCGCGTATGCCGGCGATGATCTCTTCAGCTGTGTTCGGTGAAAAGCGCGCCTCGGTTTGCACGCATCGCCGCCACTGATTGGTCGAGGGCCATCCACCTTTGAACGCACGATTCGGGTCATCAGTATCGCTGTCTTTAGCGTAGAGCTTCTCCGCGATTTGGACAGCCTCTTTAAGGGTCTTACCAGCGCCATCTTCGTCGCCAATTTCTAGATATTGCGCAGCTGCATCATCAATCATCTTTGCTTGCGTCAGAAGAGGCGATTGACTCAACGACTTTCGCAAAGCGCCCAGCGCTTCCTTGGCCACAGTAGAATTTGCTTTGCCGACCTTTTGCGCAATCTGTAATAAAGCCTCGGCTCGCGGGGAACTCCCCTCGCCCCCGAATGGCACCGCGGATGGCATGGATTCGGGCAATGACATAGCCTCGGCGATGGCTTGTCGCGGATTGGTCTCAGCATCCGCCGAAATCTGTTTCTGCTTGTTCTGGATTTCCTGCCGCGACTGGATGGCGAGGGCGTTGACTGCAACCGGGGGCCTATTTCCCACGGATACGCTCATACTGAATGGCGCTGCTTCTCCCGGCTTGGGTGGGTGCATTCGAAAATCCGGCTGCACCGCTTGCATCCCTTCGGGGAAATGATCCAGCATGGGCCTGAGACCGGGATTCTCGCGAAGCAAGGTCTCCGCCTTTGCCTTGTCTAGTTCTTGGAGGACAGGAAGCAGCTGAAACAATCGATACTCGTACTGCGAATTGAGTGCCACGGTGCCAGCGCCCCCCGAAAATATCAGGTGAGGTGCATTTCCACCTTCATCAACAACTTTCGCTTGCGCCAGAATCTGATCGATGGCGTCTTCTGCCATTGCAGGCGGCACGTCGCGCCAGAAGCGCGTCACCATCCCTGCAAAATCATCGTAGCTTCCACCGTAAGTTTGTGGCTCGCCCTGCCTCTGATAGGCATTGACGCCCTCTGAAAAAATGGCAACCTTCTCTAAAGTCGAGCCGTCTGGCAGCGCCATCATCAGATCCATTGCCGAGCTATAGGGATAATCGTCTTAGTCGCCAAGTGAGGTGATGAGTTGCCGCGCTCTCTCTAAGTCCTTCTTGGCGATGTATCGAGGAATCAGATTCGCCGTGACCTGCTTCTGGACTTCCGCCTGAGCCTTGGGTAAGAGCGCTTCCTCGTCCGACAAGGAAGTCATTGCCATCAGAATGCTTCGTTGCAGCCAAGTCTTGATGCCGCAACCCTGCATTTCCGGGCATCGAGCACCGGGCGACTCTGGGGCGATGTCCTCAATCGAGAGGCTGGCGGTGAATGCCTCTCGCAGCAGCGCATCGAATTTGGATGGACTTGATTTGCGGTAACCCTCCGCAATCTTCCACAGGACAAATGCCCGCATATCAGGCTGCAGGCTCACGGCCTCAGCCTGAGCCGACTGAAGCAATCGCCGCCCCCGCTGCTGTTTCGGAGTCAGCTTGGTTTCAGCAACCTTGTTCGGAGCAACTGGAACCTTCGTCGCAGAAATGGTCGGCGCCGATTGACTAAAGAGGCAGGAGCAGAAGAGAAAGAGCAGTGCGGCGCAGCTGCGTATTTCACGCGACCGTTTTCTTAGACACCCATGGCGCATACTCCACCTGTAAAAGCGGTGACAGCGTATCTTACTCACTAAATTCGATATAGGATAGAAATAGACGCAACTATGGATTTCAATACGCGGGGACTGGGACAATCCACTGACTCATTGGGTGGAGCCCGCCACAGTCCAAACAACCCGTCATGGGAAATTGGGCGGCGCAGTAGGGGCACATGGCCTGGGTTTGGAAGGTGTCGAAGGGCTGCTTGCATACCCCACATTTCCACAAGTCGCCGACACACGGCGCTGCTTTGCATTGCGGACAAGCAAACCCTTCGCGGCGCGGCAACTTCGCAACGCGCAACAAAGCCTGCGCCTGTCGCAATCCGCTCCAGCAGTTCATTAACATGAAAACCGCTATCGCTCCCAACCAGACGGAATGTGTCCACACGGCGAGACCAATGAATGCGGCGACGCCAAGGAAACCGATGACCGTGGCGACCATCAAGCTGCGGGCCCGCCCCAACACAAACCAGAGCAACGACCGAAGAATCTGGCCGCCATCCAAAGGATAGATAGGCAGCACGTTGAACAACAGCAGTCCGAGATTGACGAGCCATACCGCCCTGAGAAGGGCGTGAGCATTCGGCATTGCTTCAGCCCATCCCAATGGCCGGCTCAACACACCCAGCACTGACAAGACCGGTACGAGCACTACATTCACCAGAGGGCCCGCCGCTATGCTCCAAAGCGTCGCGCCTGGTCGCGGTGGCGGATTGACATAGGCCACTCCACCGAGCGGCCACAACACAATCTGGTTTGCCGTCCCACCAACTTGCCGGCAAGCCAGTGCATGCCCGTATTCGTGCAGCAGCACGATGAGAAATAACGCCAGATACTCCAGCACGTTGAAAGTGAGAGAAGAGTAGCGGTTTGTGCGAGCGTTGATCTCATACACGGCGACCAGAAACCAGGACCAATGCAGAAACACATCCACCCCAATGGCACGGAACAGGTGAACCGATCCCTGGCGAGTGCTTGGCATATGCGAGATTTATACCATGGCAGATTGGCCTGCGATTTCTCAAGCCGCGGAGGCCGAACTTCTGCTAAGTCCGCGCGCCTTCCGAGTTTGGGCCACATATTTGTTGTGGGCCGACGAGCCCCCAACCGATTGTTTACAAATTTTTACCATCCAATTCACAACCATTGACGGACAGCTGGTTTCTCAGTAACTGGAGTGCGTTCTCGCCGGCTTCGAATCTATGCAGCATAAGAAAAACTATGCCTTATAAGAAAAATTGCCGCGTAGCTTTTATTCGTGTGACTTCGGCGCTGATTTCTCGCGCGATATCAGCCGCAATTGTTATCGTCATCTTTGGAAACGCCGCGATGGCACAATCAACAGCCAGCGCAAACGGGGATCCATCCTCCGCTAAGCAATCCACATCCAGCCAAGACCACACAACATCGCAAACGGGCAAGACTGCCGCGACCGTGTTGGTGCAGGTCAACGTCGTCAACGTGCTGGCGACGATGCGTGACAAGCATGGAAAGATCGTTCCAAATCTCACACAAAGCGACTTTGTGTTGACGGAGGATGGACGGCCGCAAACCATTCACTATTTCACCAAGGAAAGTGATCTTCCGCTCACACTGGGTTTGCTGGTAGATACAAGTTTGAGCCAGCGAGCAGTCCTTGAACAGGAGCGCAGCGCGAGCCACAGCTTTCTGGACCAGATGGTGCGCGAAGATAAAGACAAAGCATTCGTGATCCACTTCGACCGAGAAGTGGAGTTGTTGCAAGACCTCACTGGCTCGCGAGAGAAGTTGGAAGCCGCGCTCGATTCACTCCAAACTCCTGAACTGAAACGCGCCAGCGCCGGCGGAAACGACCCCGACGACGATGATCCAAACTCAGGACGCGGTTCAGGCGGCCATTTCGGCGGGGCTGGCACTTTGCTTTATGACGCGGTTTACCTGGCGTCCGACGAGCTGATGAAAAAGCAGCAGGGACGCAAAGCATTGATTGTGCTTTCCGATGGAGTTGACCGGGGCAGCAAAGAGACCCTCGACAGTGCAATCGAAACGGCGCAGCGGGCGGACACTGTTGTGTTTTCAATCCTGTTCAAGGATGACGAAATGAATCAGGGCGATCACGGAGGGTTTGGACGCCCACGCATGGGTGGCGGCATGGGTGGTCCTATGGGTGGTGGGCGGCGCGGTGGAGGGGGACGACATCAAGAGGAGCCGCGCGCGGACGGCAAAAAGACTCTCGATCGCATTTCTAAGGAAACCGGCGGACGCCTGTTCGAAGTTTCCAAGAAACAGCCGATTGACGAAATTTACTCGCAGATCGAAGAGGAACTTCGGAACTAATACAGCCTCGGCTACACGCTCGACAGAACAGCCGAGGGCGCTCCTGGCTATCGGAAAATTCAGCTCAGTACGAAGGAGAAGGATTTAACCGTACAGACTCGGCAGGGATACTACGCAGACCGCTGAACCTGCTATTGAATATTCATATCAATGTTTGCCGCGGGGCCCGCTTCATGCCCTGCACTCTTAACTGGATACTGCTGGCACGGCGTCTATCCGGTGAGTACAATTGCCGCAACTGTTTATTCCTTACGCTTAATGGTTCGATGGGAGAATGAGTTGGCGTGCCCATTTTTTGTACCGACAACCGAAGCTGACGACATCCCTTGGCTTCATCCATCGCGATTGCCACTTGGCCGCGGATGGAATGGCCATTGTGGCGCGCCCGGACACGAGGGATTCGCGCCCACGCCGGAAGAGATCAAACAGAATTGCAATCTTGGATACGCAACCACATGCCCACGTTTGCCAAAGGAACGTGATTGCGACGCCGTCCGCTTCTCGGTGGTTCGCCACTCGGACTCGCATCTGGTATTGTGGTTCGTTTTTGAATTGCAGCATCGCCCTGCGGGACATGGCACTTTGGAATATAAGGTCCCGACTCGAGAATGGAAATTGCCTCATCCTAACGAACGGATTCAGAGAATGGCGGATTGTTATGTTCAATCGTATTTATCTCGCAGGGTGTCGGCTCTTGATTCAGCCTCCGAACAGCTCTCCATCCCAACCGAACACTAACGAAACTTACTCATTGACCCAGGAAAATACCCATGCCACAAAATGATGATGTGATGGTGCCGCGGCCAGTGCGCGATTCGCAGTCGGAGATGACGGAAATTGTGCTGCCCAACGATGCCAATCCCTTGAATAACCTCCTCGGCGGACGCCTAATGCATTGGATTGATATGGCTGGAGCAATGGCTGCGCATCGCCACTCCAGAAATTATGTAGTCACGGCGGCCATTGATCATTTGGATTTCTGGGTTCCTGTCCATGTCGGCGATCTGGTAATCCTGCGGTCCTCGGTCAATCGAGTTTTCCACACTTCGATGGAAGTTGGCGTGAAAGTAGTGGTGGAGAACTACATTGTAGACACAAGTGAACATGTAAGTTCCGCCTACTTAACATTCGTGGCAGTGGACGCGGGCGGACGGCATTTACCGGTTCCCGCCGTGGTTCCCGAGACTCCAGAGGAGCAGCGCCGCTACGACGATGCTGGGCGGCGGCGAGACCTCCGGCGCACCGAGTTGGAACGTCGGCGCAGGAACCAGGCTCGTTAGTTTTGAATCGGCTCCTTTGATGGGAAAATACCGTCGCGAAGCTCAGATCGCGTGCAACCCATGAAATTGAAAAAGGTGGCCGTCGGATTGGCTGGCATTGCGCCTGCTCCGTGCAATTCTTTTAAACCTATTGCACGCCAAGACGCGTCATGGCGTAACCACATATCGAGCGTTCATGCCCGCCGCATTGTGGAACGAGACATGGCAGTGCAGAAGCCAGATGCCGGGATCGTCCGGCGCCATGTCGGCGGTCACCATCTGCATCGGAGCCATGAAGGTGACGTCTGTGCGCATTTGATTGATGACGACGGTATTCCCGTGCCAATGCGGCGAGTGGAAGTCAAAGTCGTTGCTCCCGCTGAAAAGGTACCAACGAACGTGTTCGCCCTTGTGCATGGTGAGCGCACGCAATGGCATGCTACTGTGCGAAAAGCCGTTGATCGAAAATGTTACGAAGTAGGGATAAACGGCACCCGTGCTTGCGCTGGTCGGCAACGACGGGATCGCCCGATCCTTCTCGACCGTCGGCAGGTTCCGCTTGACGTACCAACTATCCTCTTCGTGAACCTGCGCAAACCAAAGAACGAACTCGCGGTCAACGCCCTTCGGCGAGCCGTCCGGCTTCGATTGCCCGCGTGCCGTGATGATTATGGGGCCCAGCAACCCGGTGTTGAGGTCGCGGTATTCGTCAGCATGCGAGTGATACATCCACATCACTGAGTTGACATCGCCGGGCGCAGGACCGGCCCGCTCCGGAACTTGCCATATGTACTCGTGTGTGCCGCCCGGAGGCACGGCATCGTCGGCTTTGTCTGCGCCGGAGGTTCCGTCATCGTAAGGCGCACCCTCTGAGTCTTTGTTGTAGAAGACACCATGCGGATGCATCGAATAAGGCTCGCTCCCATTGTTGCGGAAGGTGACATGAATCGTGTCTCCCACCTCCGCCCGAATCAATGGCCCCATAAAGCCAAGATGCTCCCACTCCGCCGGCCGCGGCTTTAGCGTGCGGAATGTGCTATCGGTGTATTCGCGGTACAGAGCCTTTACATAAGAGGTAGAGACTGGCTTCTCCACCGGCTTCGCGTCTGGGCTTGGTCCGCCCGCAAAGAGACTAACTGACCTGAACGGCTTGCCGGTAAGGCCGTCCACGCCTCCGGGAACATAATCCCACGTCACCTCGTCAGCGGCGATGTAATAGGTGCGAGTCTGTCCCGTCGAGTCGCTGGGGTCGCTATTGTTCATCTTCATAGCGGTGCCCTGCGCGGCCGCGCGACCGTCACCAACCAGAATCACAAAGGCGGAAAGGAAAAACAGGAGACAGAGTGATCGAGCATGGTGCGTTGTCATTGTTTCCTCGCGTCGCTGAAGTGCAGTTGAAAGATTAAACAGAAAAACGGCGGTGTGCGAACCATGGACGGTCGCATTATACACAAGCCAAATGTGCGCCAACACCGGAAGCGACTCTTGGCACATGCGGTGACCGGCTTCCGCCATTTCTCAGCGCGGTGGATTCGACGATTCTCGAAGAATGGCCGCCGACTGGCAAAACCCTCACCACGACCTGGCGTACCTCAATCGCGGGTTCCGGCGGACACTTGTATAATTCTCTTTAGATATTCTGCCTAGAATCGAAAGGTAATCCTTGAACGCTCCTATGCCTCCACGTCCCGGCCAGCAACCGCCAGCGCCGCAACCTTTGCCCGGCGTAGATGCCATCATCGCGGTTGGCTCCGGCAAAGGCGGAGTAGGAAAAACCACGCTCGCGGTGAACCTCGCGTTGGTGCTGTCTCAGTTAGGACACAAAGTCGGTCTTTTGGACGCCGACATTTACGGGCCGAACGTGCCGCTTATGCTGGGCATTAATGCGCAGCCCAAAGTTCTTGGCGATAACCGCATCGAGCCACTCGAAGCTCATGGGCTGAAGGTTATTTCTGTGGGCTTCCTGAATCCGGGGGATAAGCCGCTGATCTGGCGCGGGCCGATGCTTCACTCCATCATCAAGCAATTCTTGGGATCTGTGGTTTGGGGAGAGCTCGAATACCTGATTGTGGATTTGCCTCCAGGTACTGGTGATGTTGCGCTTTCTTTGATACAGACTGTTCCTCTGACCGGAGCGATTGTGGTTTCTACACCTTCTGACGTTTCGCTTCAGGACGCGCGAAAAGCCATCGAAATGTTCCGCCAGATGAAAGTTGACATTGTCGGAATGGTGGAGAATATGAGTTTTTTCACTTGCCCGCATTGCAATCATGAGATTGACATCTTCTCCCGAGGAGGAGCGGAAAAAACGGCCGCTCAATTCGACGTGTCTTTTCTGGGAAATATTGAGTTAGATCCTGAAATCCGAAAGGCCGGAGATAGTGGAAAACCAACGGTCCTTAATGGCGAAAACTCTGCACATGCGAAATCGCTGTTCGCACTTGCCCGCAGAGTGGCAGAGAGGGTACATGAGATCAAGGCGTCGGCCCCGGCGAGCGTGATCCAAGTGCAATAGACGTGACTCGTCCGTCCCCGTTTGCGCATCAATATATATAGGTCGCGGGAGTCCTTTCGCGGGACATTGGCCATCTTGACAGGTTCCCCCCCCGTTCCTAGAATCAAAGCAGTCGGGGAGTGTGGCTCGGTGGAGTGTAAGCGTGTGAATATAAAGTAGTTACTTTTCGTGCGCTACTGATAAAGATAGCCTGCCAGCTGTAACTCGTTCTGATAAACAATTTGATATGCAACCTGGAACTCCAATTGGCGAACGGGGACGTGAGATTCTGACTGCCATCGTGGAGACCTTTATTGCGACCGGGGAACCGGTTGGCTCGCGAACTCTGGCGCGATCAAACCGGGAAGGACTCAGTTCTGCGACCATCCGGAATGTTATGGCGGATTTAGCCGACGCCGGTTTTCTTGAGCAGCCGCATACTTCGGCGGGAAGGGTGCCGAGCACGGAAGCGTACCGCTATTATGTGGAGCAGCTTACCGGCCAGGCCCGCCTTTCAGAGCAGGATCAAAATATCATTCAAGGCTCGCTGCAAGGTGTGACCGACGTTCAGGAGTTTATGGAGCGCACTTCACATGTCTTGTCCCTTATTTCGCGGAATGTTGGTGTCGCCGTCGCGATTCAAGGACCGAAGAACGCTCTGGAACATGTTTACTTTTCGCGGCTCGGCGATCAGAAAGTGTTGGCCGTAGTCGTCACGAAATCGGGACTGGTGCGCGATCGCGTGCTTCGGCTCGACTTGCCGCAGTCCGATCTGGATGCGGCTGCGCGCTTTATCAATGAAAACTTCCGTGGATGGACGATGGAAGCGTTGCGCGCGGAGCTGTCCCGGCGTCTCGAACAAGAGCGCAGCGAATACGACCGGCTGATGGCATCGGTGGCCCAGCTATACCGGCAGGGCGCCCTGGTCGCCGACGATGCAACTCAAACCATCTTTGTAGATGGGGCGGCAAACCTGGTTTCGGGCGAGCAGGATCGCGAGCGGTTGCAGGAGCTATTGAAGACGCTGGAAGAGAAGCAAAAACTTGTGGAACTCTTGGGCGCGTATCTGGACGCCAAGCAGGAAGCCGTGCGTGTGGTTATAGGATTGGATGAGGCGATGCCATCCATGCGCAATTTGGTCTTGATCGGAGCACCTGCCCGTGTAGGCGGAGAAGTTCGCGGATCGCTGGCCGTAATCGGTCCAACCAGGATTGATTACGAGCACACGATGACCGCCGTCTCGTACATCGCACGTCTCTTCGACAAAATTCTGAATGAAAACGGTGAATGAGTAATGGTAAGGCGGAATGGAAAGTCGGACGTAGAAAGTGAATTAGACGCGGAGCGGGAATTGCCTTCCTCGAGCGACATCCTGGATGATATTGGTCCAATCCAGGGTTCTTCGGATCAGGATATGGCTGCGGCTACCGAAGGCGAGCTGCAAAAAGTGACGGTCGAGCGCAACACATTGCTGGATCGCCTGGCACGCGCACAAGCCGAATTCGACAATGCCCGCAAACGAGCTGCGAGGGAGCAGCAAGAATATCGCGATTATGCCCAAGCCGACGCGATCAAGGCATTGCTGCCAATCATTGATAGTTTCGAGCGGGCGCTACAGGCTTCCGACAGTAATCGTGCGCAGCATCAGGAATTCCGGAACGGCGTTGACCTCATCTACAAACAACTACAGGACGCACTGCAAAAGCTCGGATTGCGCCCAATTGTGGCGAAGGGACAGCCTTTCGATCCGCATTTACATGAGGCCATCGAGATGGTGGATACCAACGATGCGGATGATCAAGTCGTGATTGACGAGCTGCAACGCGGATACAAATTAAAAGAGCGGTTGCTGCGGCCAGCCATGGTCAAGGTTGCGAGGAATACGCGATAGTGGTTCATACCGAATCCGGGGAATGTTATTTTGACCAGTAATGTGAAGCGCGACTATTACGACATCCTTGGCCTGCCACGGGGGGCGAGCGATCAGCAAATCAAGAGCGCTTACCGCAAGCTTGCCATGCAGTTCCATCCCGATCGCAATCCAAACAATCCCGACGCCGAGGAGAAATTCAAAGAGGCGAGCGAAGCTTATGCCATCCTTGCCGACAACGAAAAGCGTGCGCTCTACGACCGCTTCGGCCATGCGGGCGTGAACGGAGGTTCCGGCGCGGGCGGGGCCGGTTTTGATCCGGCGATCTTCCACGATTTCAGCGATATTTTCGGCGACTTTTTCGGATTCAGCGATATTTTTGGTGGGGGTTCGCAAAGACGAGGCCGAGGCCAGCGCGGTGCAGATTTGCGGGAAGACATCACACTGGAATTTGAGGAATCGGTGTTCGGCACTGACACCACTGTCACGGTCAGGCGCCACGAGACATGTGAAGACTGCAAGGGATCAGGTGCTGCGCCGGGTAAAGCTCCAGTGTCGTGCAGAACTTGCGGCGGCCAAGGGCAGGTGCGCTATCAGCAATCGTTTCTCAGCGTAACGCGCACATGTCCCACGTGTCAGGGATTGGGCAGCGTTGTTACCGACCCGTGCATAAAATGTAAAGGTGAAGGAAGAGTGCTGCGTCAAAAAACAGTAGATGCGAAGATCCCGGCGGGGGTCGAGGACGGGACTCGCATTCGATTCACCGGACTTGGAGAAAGCGGCCTGCATGGAGGACCGGCGGGCGACCTCTACGTCGTGCTGCACGTTAAAGAGCACGCTTTCTTCGAACGTGAGGGGAATGACTTACACTGCGTGATTCCCATCTCTTTCACGCAAGCCGCGCTGGGCGCTGAGATTTCCATTCCCACCCTCGAAGGTGAACACAAATTGAAAGTGGCGGACGGCACGCAATCTGGCGCACGGACCCGTATCCGCGGAAAAGGTGTGCCGGTCTTAAACGGCCACGGCAAGGGAGATTTATTTGTAGAATTTCATGTGCAAACTCCGCACAAGCTCAGCAAACGCCAGCGTGAGTTGCTGCAAGAGTTGGAAGGAATCACGAAAGTCGAAAACAGTCCGCAGCATCGAACCCTGCTGGGCAAAGTCAAAGACATCTTCACCTAGTTTCAGCGAGTAGATTTGCCGCGAGGTCGAAGATGCTTCAGCAACCCAACAAAATCCTCGGACACGTTTAACTTGCCTCCCGAAAAGATCGCATGTGTGACGTACTTTTTTGAAGTTGCCACTCCGAGCTGTGCTGAGACGATCACATCTAACAGTTCCCCGATTTTGTTAGCAGAACAAGGCGGGACGCGAAAAATTCCACTTTTTCTCAGCTGCGCCCTGAGCGTCAACCCTGTCAAAGGTCTGAAGGGTCTTGAATATCCCTCTTGTCATCTGCAATTTAAGGCGATCCTCA
>PNAR01000486.1 GCA_003169715.1 Acidobacteriaceae bacterium
ACCGGACACTGGCCGGTCGCGAAGGAGTGAGACCTAGCCCACCCCAGTCCGATGCGAATGCTCAACCGCCCTACTTTTGCATTTTGATCGATGCCGCCCGGATCTCCAGTGACGTATAGTCCAGGGATTCCGATCGCACCAGCTGCTCGGGTAACTTCCATTAGTGAGTTTAGCACCGTCGCTGGAGCTTCGCGCGAAGCCTCGGTGCCGTGCCCGCGAGCTTCGAAACCGACACAGTCCACCGCGGAATCGACTTCGGGTACGCCAAGGACGGCTTCGATCTGTTCGCCAATTGTAGCTTTTTTAGAAATATCAACAGTTTCGCAGCCAAAACTGCGAGCCTGCGTCAGACGCTCCGGAATGTGGTCACCGACGATCACACAAGCTGCGCCCAATAGATGGCAAGCAGCGGCACACGCGAGTCCCACAGGTCCCGCACCTGCAACGTACACAGTTGACCCTGGACCCACTCCCGCTGTAACCGCTCCATGGTACCCAGTCGGAAGGATGTCAGAAAGACAGGTGAGATCGCGAATCTTTTCCAGTGCCTGTTCTTTCGACGGAAACTTTAGAAGATTGAAGTCAGCATACGGAACCATTACGTATTCTGCCTGCCCACCGATCCAGCCTCCCATATCAACATAACCGTATGCTGCCCCAGGCCGAGAGGAATTCACGTTCAAACATACACCGGTCGCACGCTCTTTACAGTTGCGACAACGTCCGCAAGCAATGTTGAACGGCACGGACACAAGATCACCTTTTTTAATGAACTCAACTCCACGACCGCACTCAAGCACTTCACCGGTGATCTCGTGGCCCAACACTAGGCCGGCGGTGGCAGTCGTGCGGCCGCGTACCATGTGCTGATCGCTACCGCAGATATTGGTGGAAACAATCTTCAATAGCACGCCATGCTCGCATTTGCGTGTTCCCATTGCGAGTTTAGGGAAATCGATACTTTGAACTTCAACACGCCTAGGTGCGAGGTATACCACGCCGCGATTTTCAGCCACGAAAGGCTCCTTCCTTTTCGTACTTAATTCGACACATATTTAGCTTAATGCCCGTGTTAAACGAAGGCCGCTGCGCCGGCTTCGGCCACTGCATGATCCTGGTCACCTGAACCGCCACTCACGCCAATAGCACCCACTATCTGGCCATCACGCTTCAATGGAATCCCACCTGCGAAAATCATGATCATTCCATTGTTTGACGCGTGAATTCCGAAGAACTGTCCGCCGGACTGCGAATGCGTCGCCAAATCCTTCGTCGCGACATCAAAAGCGCGTGAGGTGTAGGCCTTCTTGATAGAAATATCAATACTTCCGAGCCACGCTCCATCCATACGGACATGGGACACAAGATTGCCTCCTTCGTCGGCGACAGCGATGTTCATGGGTTGTCCGATTTCCTTGGATTTCTTTTCAGCAGCAGCAATCACTTTTCGTGCGTCGTCCAGCTTCATTGCAATCTCCTCTTGAAACAGGGTCTTCAGCCACGCTTAGGTTCGATGAATTTCCACAAGATCGCAGCAAACAGTGCGAACACCCCAGCCAAACTAAGGGCCGGCACCCAGCCGTAGTGACCGGAAATCCATGGCGTTAAAATTGGGGCAATTACGCAGCCGAGGCTCGCCCCAGTGTTCATCGTGCCTGACACGGTCGCGGAGTACTCAGGCAAAACATCCAGCGCTGTTGCGAAGTACGAGCTGATGGCAAGATAAAGCGAGCCTGCCCCCAGCGAGAGGCAAGCAATCGCAGAATACGGGCTCGGGAAGCAAGCCCCCGTCGGAATTAGAACTGCTGCAACCGTCAGCCCTACCATCGCGACCCGCCGGCGAGCCAAAGTTTTGCCGATCTGTGGAACCAGACGGTCACTCAGCCATCCACCCAAAGGAGCACTCACCGCCATCATCAGAAACGGCATAGCCGTGAACCAAGAACTGCGCAGTACAGAGATCTTCCGTATGTCCACTAAGTACGGATAAAACCAGAAATAGTAAACGTAGGTGACGTAACTGAAGAAGAATATCGACATTACGAGCATCCAGACTTGCAGATTTCCAAGAATTTCTTTCCACGGTGTTTTCTTCCGTGCCCCAGGCTCGGTGCGGAGCGAATCACCAGACCCTCCGACTCCTCCTGGTCGTAATTTCGATTGGTCGCTCTCAGCCCGCTCTGGCATCCAGATGTAAAGAGCGACTGCCAGTACAATTCCAATTCCCGCCGACAGCTGAAAAGCCGACCGCCAGCCCCAATGTGTCATCACCCAGGCGATACAAGGGGGACTGATTGCTGAACCAACACCGATTCCCGCGAACATCAAACCGGCCGCTCCCGCGCGCTTTTCGATACCGAACCAATCGCCGATAATACCGTTTGCACAGGGAAACGCTCCCGCTTCTCCCATACCCACAAGAAAACGCATAAACCAAAGTGCGGTCAGTGGGCGGATGAAGGAATCCAGGGATTCCTTTCCGACCCAGGCCGTCAGGCCGGTAGCCACAGACCACCAAAGCAGTATTATTGTGAGACACTTCTTGTGTCCGATGCGGTCACCCAACCAACCCCCGGGGATTTGGAAGAGCATGTAGCCGACAACAAACGCGCTGAAAATCGTGCCCAAGTGCACGTGGTCAAAATGAAATTCACGCTCGATCGCGGGACTTGCAATCGAGATGTTCACTCGGTCGAGATATGTGACGACGCTAAGGACAAAGAGGAAGCTTAGAATTCGGGGCCGATTGGACGTGCTACTGCTCATTTGCTTTACCTCTGAACAGCGGCTTTAATTCCAGAGCGATCAGGCTCAGATTCGAATTGAGTCTGAACCCGGAACAATGATCTGGCCGCCCCGTTTGCTTGCTGCGATCAAGACATAGCCGTTAGCTAACCAGACCCCAAAGTTGGTACACCGCGCGGTGAGCTTCACCAGTGGCATTCACGTGGTCCATAGCGCCTGAAGCATCCGTATTGGCGAAGGCAATTCTGCCAAAGGGCTTACTTCTAACGACTTCGCGAGGTGCTAGTTTGCCATTCCGTCCAAAAAAGAAACCCGGTTGTGGATTGACAAACGCGTGCCCCCACCTATTCAAGACTATGCCGGCGATATCTTTTCGTGCGTCGAATCCAGAGCCCGAGAACATGTCGGAAAACTGCTGGCGAATTTTCCTCTCGTACTCCAAGAAGGGGGTCGAGAATAACTCGATTCGCCCCTTTGTTCCCTGCTCGGGTGTGGGCAGCCCAGGATAGAAGTAGGGGGCGTACAAAGTCAGGACGGTCGGGGAGTCTGGGCCAATAGTCTTGTCATCGGTCGCGAAATTGCCATTCTTCCGCACCTCCGTCCAATGACCAAATCCGTCAAACCACCGGCCGCCAGAAAGGCCCAGTTTGTAAAGAAATCTCCAGTTGCGGACAGCGACATTTGCCACGATACATGCGGAACGGTAGAACTGGCCGAAGGCTTCGTGATATTCCGGAGTTAAGTCCCGAACTACATGCTTGGTGATCCAGGCGCCGGATGCCATTATCACGCTGCGCGCTTTCAGTCGATAGGTCTTCCCCCCCTGCGTGTAGAGGACCCAAACAAAATTGGATTTTTCAGGTTCCCGTTCGTGCTGAATACGGACGACAGTGGAGCGCAGGCGGATACGGACTGAATTTTCCGATCGATCCAATGCCTGAAAATTCACTCTGCCCCGAGAAACGCCTTCCAAGCTGCGCGCACCTTCGATCGAATCGGGAATCAGAGTCTTGACGATATGCCGCGCCATACCGGCATTCCCGCCTGGCCAGGACAATAGACTCTCGGGACCATCTCCTCCGCTCGGGCCATACGCATATGGTGCAAAGGCAGAAATCGCGTCATGTCCCAAACCGTTCCCTTGGGCCATGATTGGCGCCAAGAAAGTCCGGATGGTGTCGCGGCTTAAGCCTTCGTGTTTGATCAAGTATTCTTCACGCGTCATGCTGTC
>PNAR01000111.1 GCA_003169715.1 Acidobacteriaceae bacterium
GCCGAGCTTTGCTCGGCCTGGACGGGTCTGAGACCCGTCCCCACACAGTTCTTGCCGCAGCCGATGTCCTGCTATCCTACCTTCCTCGACTCCTGAGGATTCTTTCTTGCACGATCCTGTTCTGGTAGTTCATGGCGGCGCCTGGGCCATTCCGGATGACATGGTCGAGGCCCATCTCAAGGGTGTCCGCAGCGCCATGGCTGCGGGTTGGCGTGCGCTCGAACGGGGCGGGACCGCGCTCGATGCGGTCGAAGAAGCTGTCGTCATCATGGAAGATGACGAGACATTCGACGCTGGCCGGGGCAGTTTTCTGAATCGTGACGGTAAAGTGCAGCTCGATGCCCTCATCATGGACGGCAGCACGCTTCGAACCGGCGGTGTTGGATGCGTCGAGCATCTTCGCAATCCTGTTCGGGCCGCTAGAAAAATCCTCAGCGAGAGTCCCCACGTCTATTTCGTTGCCGATGGCGCGGAGAAATTCGCTTCCGAGCACGGAATTCCGCTTTGCGAAAATGGTGATCTCATAATTCCCCGCGAAATCGAACGATTGCGGGAATTTCAATCCCGCCTCACCAGCGAGTCTCAGGAAGACGCGAGAGATTTATTCGCTCCCACGATTTCGCACGACACCGTGGGCGCCGTTGCGCTCGACTCAAAAGGCAACATCGCCGCCGCCACGTCCACGGGAGGGACACTGAACAAAGCCCCGGGCCGCCTCGGCGATTCGTCGCTCATCGGATGCGGCTGCTACGCCGACAACAAATCCGCCGCCGCATCCACCACCGGGTGGGGAGAGCCCATCATGAAGCTGGTATTAGCGAAGTGGGCCGCAGATCGCGTCCTTGCAGGGAACCTTCCGGAATGGGCCGCTGCGGAAGCTATCAATTACCTCGAATCGCGGTTAAACGGCCACGGTGGAATGATTCTCCTCGATGCGCGGGGTCACTATGGGATCGCGCATAACACGCCGCGAATGGCTTGGGCGGTGAAAACCGCAAATCGCGAACACGTCGCCATAGAGCACCACACCTAAACCACCATTACAAAATTGTCTTCCTGAGCGAAGCGTTCTTCTTCGCTCGCGAAGAAGGACCAAGTCGAAGGGCCCCTATTCCGTCAAGCACACTGCGGGATAGGGGTGCTTCGACTCTTTAAGCTTCCTCAAGCGGAAGCTCAGCCTCGCTCAGCATGACAATCTTCTTTTACTTAATTTGGATAATTCAAAGCCGGAAGATTCGCCTGTCGCAATAGCTGACCAAGCTGCTCCAGTCTCGTCTGCTTGAATTTTTTCCACTCCGCAATGGCGGCCTTCACCTGCGGACTAGCTTTCCTGTAAAGAGCAATCGCTTGCGGAGGGATTGCACGATCGCTGTTCTCGACCACCAGAAGCGCCGACGCCAATCGCTTGTAGGCGATTTGCAAGCCTGTATTTTGTTCCTCTAGTTGCGCATCTTTATTCGTTAAAATCCCGTCTATTGCGGACTGCGCCTTCGTCAGTGCAGACCTGAGCTGTTGATCTTGTGCGCTGGCTTTTGCCTCGATATCGGCAAGCTGCTTTGCAACTGAATCCATTTCGGCAAGTGTTGCGCGGGGCTCCATCGTTTCTGAATATATTTGTCGCCCCAGTTGCTGCTGTTGTGCGAGTTCTTCAGGAGTCGCAGAGGATCGCGGGTCCATCTTTACCCGCACCAACTGCTTCCTCACCTGACCATCAATGGTGAGACGAACTTGGTAAGTCCCAGGCGCGACTTTCGGGCCACTGGGATTATTAACCCACGCCCCTTCGTCCGCGGTCGGGCCCCCGGAGCTGTCCCATTTAAGATCCCAGACAAACCGATGCATCCCCAGAGTCTTTTCTGCAAGGTCGGGCTTAGGAAACCAACCCTCCGCGACGGGAAGGGGCAAATGTTTCACAGCAGGCCGATCTTCAGAAGAAAACCGGCGAACGAGGGTGCCCTCAGCATCCGAAATTTCCAGCACCACACTGGCAGCCGGTGCCGGCAGGAAATAATCAATAATCGCTCCGTTGGGTGGGTTCTCTGCCGTCGGCTCTTCGGGTGGGAGTGGCGTTCCAGGGAAATCGTCGTTATCAATACGAAAAGCATCAGCCGGATGGTAGAGCCGGGCCGTTTGTGCGGTTCTATCATCCATGATCTGGCGCAGGGGTGAGATGTCATCGAGAATCCAAAAGGAACGCCCGTGCGTCGCTGCGATTAAGTCATCCCCGTGAATAGCGAGATCGCGAATCGAAGTCACTGGCAAATTTAGTTGCAGAGATTGCCAGTGATCGCCGTCGTCGAAAGAGACATACACACCAAATTCGGTTCCCGCAAAGAGCAAGCCCTTAGCCTGCGCGTCTTCGCGAATCGCGCGCAAGAAACAGGGGGCGGAAATGCCGTTAGTAATTAATTGCCAAGTAGCTCCATAGTCGTGTGTTCGATAGATATACGGTGTCTGATCATCGAGGCGACTGCGGTCAACGGCGGCGTACGCAACCCCCGGATCGAAACGTGACGCCTCAATCAGCGAAATGGCGCTCCAATCGCTGAGTCGAGGGGGCGTTACATTCTTCCATATTTTCCCACCATCGCGCGTCAGGTGAATCAAACCGGTATTGCTTCCCGCCCAGATCAAATCTCGATTGAGGCTTGATGGCGCGATCGTAGAGATAATGCCGTACCCCAAGCTCTCCGCATTTTCGGTGGTGGGCACTACGGGCGTCTTCCAGCCATTCTGGCTCGATCCAGTGAGATCGGGACTGATCGTCTCCCAATGCAAACCACCATCCACGGTCTTCATCACGTATTGCGAACCGAAATACAGCGATTTTGAATCAGCAGGAGAAAATAGCAGAACCGGACTCCATGGCGCGCGATACTTTCGCTGGTTGACGTCGGTCTCCGGCAAAACCACCGGCCATGGAGAAATGTCCTGGCTAAGCCCGGTGCGCCGGTCGAACCGGTCAACCCTTCCGTAAGGTTCGCTCACATACATGACGTTGGAATCGGCAGGATCGAGCGCCATGTATCCGCTCTCGCTTGGACCGGCGGGGAACCAGTCTCGCGGCGTAATTTGACCGTGATCGGTTCGGCTCAAAACCGCGGCGGTTCCACTATCCTGCTGCGCACCGTACACCGCGTATGGAAAATGATTATCGGTGGTTACGTGATAGATCTGTGCGGTAGGCTGGTTGTACCAGCTACTCCAGGTCTTGCCTCGATTGAGGCTGATCGTCGTCCCTTGATCCGTTCCCAGCACCATGCTGGAGGAATTCTTGGGGTCAATCCAAATCTGATGGTAGTCGTCTCCGCCCGGCGCGCCGCGAAGAACTGAAATCGTCTTTCCGCCATCTTCCGACCGGTAGAGCGCGACGTTCGGGACATAAATCACATCGCGATTTTGCGGGTCCACGGTGATGCCGTTGAAATACCACGGACGACTGGTAAGACGCACGTCATCGTTTTCGAGCACCCATGTTTCTCCGCCGTCATCGGAGCGATAAAGACCCGGTTCTTTCGCTTGAATCAATATGTAAACGCGCTTGCCATCTGATGCAACCGCAATACCAATGCGGCCCCAATCGCCCTCCGGCAATCCGTTTCCGTTGAGTCGCACCCATGTCTTGCCGGCGTCTTGAGAACGATAAAGACCACCTCCGGGCCCGTCAATCGGCGCATACACGCTCCACGGCGGGCGCCGCGTATCCCAGGTGCCGGCAAATAAGATTTGAGAATTCTCGGAACAAATCGCGAGATCCGAAATGCCGATGTCCGCGCCTTGATCGAGGACCTTGGCCCAATGGCTTCCGCCATCAGTGGATTTATATACGCCACGCTGCTCGTTGGAACCGTATGCATGGCCCAGAGCGCCGACATAAACGACCTGCGGATTCTGAGGATCAACGACGATTCTGCTGATCTGCCGGGTGTCCTCCAGTCCAATGTGTGTCCATGTTCGCCCGCCATCGGCAGACTTGTACACACCATTGCCGGAAGCGAGGTCGGAGCGTATATCGGATTCGCCGGTCCCGGCATAGATGGTCTTCGGATCGGAGGGAGCGACCGCAATCGCCCCGATTGAAGCGACATTTTGCCCATCGAAAATCGGACTCCACACCACGCCGGCATCGGTTGTTTTCTAGACTCGGCCACCTACC
>PNAR01000224.1 GCA_003169715.1 Acidobacteriaceae bacterium
GCACCGGACCCGTAAAGGCCCGCTAGCGTCGGGCGCCTGGCATCTTCTCCGGTGAGCGGTTTTCGTAGCTGTGATACCAGGATCGCCACACAGCCGAGCTCCATGGCGAGCGACTTCAGCCCACGCACAATGTTTCGCTGCTGCTCAAACTCATCTTTCCCTGGTGCCGTAACCAGCTCGTCATAATCGACGATGAGCAGCTCCAGGCCCTCGCGCCCTTTCAGCCGACGAGCGATACGGCGGATCATGGCAAGCGCGAGTTCACGATCGAGGATTTGACAGCGCGTGCACTGGTGGCTCGCCGCCGCCACCAAACCGTGCCAGTCTTGTTCGGTCAATCTATGAGGAAGGCGCATCTTCGAAGGTTTTACGTGTGCGCTCGCCGCTAGTTCCCGGGCGAAAAGTTGCGGCGCGAGCATCTCTCCCGAGCAAAACAGCGAATGGTACCCGTCACTGCAGGCGCGCCGGCGCGTTTGTTGAACGAGTAGCGTCTTGCCGTGTCCCGTGCCCCCAGTGAAGACCACGAGTTCGCCGGCACGGAAGCCTCCGGTTAGTTCGTCGAGTCCTGACAGGTCCGTCTGAATGCGTAAGGAGTCGGATTTTTCTAAACTGCCAAGTAGCGCTGCGCTCGCATCCCGATAACTTACGGTCTGATCTTCGTCTGCGGCGGTTTCCCGTGCGATCGCTGAGAAGTCCTCGATCGCTGCATCAAGTAGCATGGTCGCATCTTCGGCGGCCTCGAATGCGCGTTCCTTAATTGCGTGGGCGGTGCGAATTACAGCACGCAATGCGGACCGATTCTTAAGAGCGCGGATGTGATATTCGAGCCTCAGCCCTAGCGGCATTCCATCGCCAAGTGCCGCCAGGTATCCGATACCTCCAGCCAACTCCACCTCGCCCCTACGCTCAAGATCTTCCTGAACTGTCAGCAGGTCGACAGGTCGATGATCGGAATGCAGCCGCTCGATTGAGCGCGCGACCGCGGCATTTGGGTTTTGAAAGAAATCTTCCGGTCGCACCTGGTCCAGTAAGAGTTGGCGGGATCTGTGGCCCGCCAGAATCGCGCCTAGAATCACGCGCTCGACGTCCGGTAGGTGTGGCATCGGCCGCTCGAGATCAACGGACTTGCTCATGCATTCACCGTGGCAAGCGGAATTTCTTCTTTGAAAGATGGCTCGACCCTTATTTTTTCGGACTGACGGAGCGAATTAAGTACGCGGAAGAGTGGCGCTAAGCCTCGTTTCCAGGTCTCGTCGCCGGCGTTCGAATCGCGCCAGCCATCCAGGCATCGGCCGATCACCGCGGAAGGCGGCTCTCCGTTTCGAGAGGCCCAGCAACTCTCTAAGAGCTGGCGAAAAGTGGGATGTCCGCAAGGCTCTATTTCCAGGAAGGTCCATACGGCGGCTGCAGCTGCTTTACTTCTACTGCCTTCTACTGCTTTCTTAGGAGTGCGAATCGCTTGTGTTTTAGCGGCTTCCGGAAGAGTGCTCTGGTCAGTGCTCTGGTCACTGCTTTGGTCACCTGAGGCCCGAGCAGTTTTGCTCTGGTCATGGGTGGCCGGAGCACGTTGAGGCTTTTTCTTGTACTTGAGAATCCGTATCGTGCTGCAACGGTATTGGTTACCGCGATTTGTTAATTTGATGTACCTATCGCGGAGCTCTGAGAAGGCACGTTTTACCCGAGTTTCCGACCAATGCAGTTCTTTGCCGATCTCCGCATAGTTAGTTTCGACAGTCCCGCGTTTCTTGCCAGTCCAGCACGCAACTAAGTGCAACCATAAGTAAAATTTAACGGCATCACTGGACATTCGCCCGAGGTGCTCCCGAAGACCCCTTCGGATTGGAGCAAAACCACGATCGCTGAAGCGAATCTTGCTCACGCGACGTGCTCAATCGAGTCTGCGAGCCGATTAGCTATGCGCGAAACATTACGCAAATTCGCCGGACTCGATGGGAGGCCACGTTCAGCGCGAAGCAATAAAAGCCGGCATTGCCCGAGGAATATCTCAACGTCAGTAGTCTCATTTACCGGGGCAAAATCCCTGCTCGCTTTCGCCTGCTCCTGAAGTGAAGCCAAGGGCGGGCGCCTTGTCCAGGGACATAAGGAATCGTTTGATGAGCACGAATCGGTGAGTTGACGGTTTACTTGACGCGAAACGAGAATAGTGCCAGATTCCTGATTGTCCATTTCGGCTCCTAGATTTCCGGGGCAGAAAAGTCTCAAGAACTTTCCTGCCCCAGTTTTTCGCCGGCCCCATGCAGGTAGAGCCCAGCGAAATTCTCAAAAATTTCTTCAGCTCACAGCGACCGCCGAAGACTCCGTTTCTTTTTCACATTCACGCACTGACGAGCCTTTGCCAGCAGCAATAGCGCGAAGCGCAGAGACCGGAATTCTGACGGACCCTCGCACGCGAACGGAAGGCAACTCGCCCTCAGCGATTAGTCGGCCGACGCCACGCACGCTGATCGAAAGCGCTTCCGCTGCGGCGCGCTTATTCACGAGCAAAGGTTTCATGTCATGTTCCGGCGGACATACTGGCCTGAGTTGGCCTGGACTGCATAGACTGGAGAAAAGGGTCCGAAAATTCTCCATGGAGGAAAGGTCGAGGAATTTCTCCAGGGGGGAGGCTAGCAGAACTTCTTAATCACGGCCTCCAGTTCACGAACCTGCGATCTTAGGCGGTCACTGCAGGCTTTTCCGTGACGCCGTGCGCCGCAATTGCACAAATCATTTGCGAGTCCTTGCCACGAACGACCGGTTAATTGTTTACGCTCCAGCGCTCTAGTGGCGAGTGTTCGTTTGCTAGGTTGGCGGTGGCCCGCTGCACGTTTCTTTACTCCCATCACGATGGATGCCGCTCGGGTGAATGAAAATCCCCTATCCAGCAGGAATTTGCCATGTTGATCCAAGTCCTGGTCAGAAAGTGACCGGTCAAACATCCAACTAAAGATCTCATTAAGCTCGTCACCGAGTTCCGCAGCTTCCTTGGCTTCAGGTAGAACACTAGGATCGAGATCCCGCTGGCGTTCCAGAAAATTTCCAGACTCAAGTATCTGAATCATTCGCTTCAAGCGCTTAACTGCGGCAGTTGCCAGTCTAGCGAATACTGCGCGGTTCGGGTCGTAGGTTGTCGCCTCCAATTCAGCGCACCACCACGAGAGCATCTCCAGTTCCGACTTAAATACTTTCCTCGAATCTATCGCGAGGCTGGATGTAGTATTCTGCCGTTGCTTCACCACATTTCTCCCGCCCCGGGCCACGAAACCCGGGGCTTTTGTTTCCGTGGGTGACACTAGCACATTTCTATTGACAGTCGCAATCTAATACGCTAGTCTGCACATCGTGAAACAATTCTCCACTCCAGAAGTCGCTAAATTAGCCGGAATTCACACGGTCACACTGGACCGATGGCTTGCTTCCGGAAAGTTAGCTTCGCCGAAGCGTTTACGTGTCGGAGGTCGAGTGGTGCGGCTTTGGACAGCAATCGATGTGGAGAGAGTCCGGAAGTATAAAGAGAACAACTATCGCAAAGGCCGCGGTCGGAAGGCCAAGTCGAAGCGGTAGAAAAAACGGGAACGCGCCAGTGTGTCTAGCACCGACGCGCCCCTAAATCCCAAAGGAGAGTGACCTCCCATGGCATCTGCAAATAAATCTATTCCGTTCGTTGTTTCCCCGCAAGCGGTCCCACGACACGAACCCGTCACGCAGCAAATCCTCGCGTTCATTCTCACGACTCGCCAGCACATCGTCGACCTCGAAAAAGAACTCGGCGAAGCACATGCTGGCGTCCAGGACGCGCTGATAGTTATTGCCGGCAGGAAGCTATCGTGAGTTACGCGAATAATTATCTGATTGATCGTTTCCTCGTCTGGCAACGCGTTCTGAACTACTCCGAAAGCACCGTTGGAAATCGCGCGCGGCACCTACGGGCCTTGAGCAAATTCTTGGGCTCACGTAGCGTGTGCGCAGCTACTCGTAGAGATCTATCCGCTTATCTCGCCTCGCGCTTCATGGGCAAACCGCTGCAGGACGACATCGGAGCACTAAAAGCATTCTTTTCCTTCCTGGCCCTTGGCAACATCCGGCGAGACAATCCCGCACTTCTTATTCCAACACCGAAACAGCGGCAAAGGCTGCCGCGATTCTTAAACCCTTCGCAAATGGAATCCCTTATTCACGCAGCCGAAACGCCGCTCGAACGCGCGCTAATCGAATTTCTCTTCGCTACCGGATGCAGACGCGGCGAACTGCCCGGGATACAAGTTGAGCGAGTCGCATGGAAGGACAGATCCCTCGTAGTGACGGGCAAAGGCCGAAAGGATCGAATTGTTTTCTTCGGACGAAGCGCTTCAATCGCCCTTCGCGAGTACCTGGCTGGTCGAGACACCGGGCTGCTGTTTCCGAAAGGCACCGACTTCGCACAAATTGTGCGTCGTGTTGGAAAACGCGCCGGCCTGGGCCGTGTTTATCCTCATCTTGTTCGACATTCCTTTGCGAGTGCATTAATCAACCACGGCATGGACATCAGGCACATCCAGTGCTTGCTCGGTCATAGCTCGGCTTCCACGACGCAGCGCTACACGCGCGTGGAACTGAGCGAGATTCAGAATCAGCACCAGAAAGGATTCAAATGACAGATGACGAGCTCCAGGCGATAGCCGATCTGGTGGTGGAAAGATTGCCGCTAGATCGATTGGCAGATCTGATCGCCAGCAGAATGGCGCCCGTTTCGCGCATCCTCGACGAAGCATCGCCTGGCGCGATCATGGAGCCGTTCCTTCAACCCGCCGAAACTTCCCAAGCGATCCTACGGAAATTGCCTGTGCCGCATAAGCGCAAGTGGACGTTCTTCTTTTCCGATTGGGGTTGTATCCGGTGCGGCGAAAACGGCATGTCCCACGCGTCCAACGGGCTTTGCGGGCCCTGTCATAGTCTCGTTACCAGTTGGCTTGCGGCAAGCGTCAAGAAACGCGTTGAGGACGGCGCGACAATAACCGCGGAAGAAGCGATCGCCAGACACAGACGCCGGCCGCTCACGCCCAACGAATTGGCTCTCTTCACGCCTGGCACGATCATGGAGCCCTGGTTTCTACCCAAACAGATCGAAACGGCAATTGGTCAACTCGTGCCGATCTCGAAACGGCGGAAGTGGCTCTATTTCTTCCTCGATCACGGCTGCTTGAGATGCGGACGGAGCGACCGAAAGCATTACTGTCTCGGGTTGTGTAAGCGCTGCTACCTGTGGATCAGCTATCACCTGGGAAGCAGCGTCTCAAAGCATCTCGGCGGACCAACGCCCGAGAATCTAACCGCGAAGTTGACCCTTCGAGCGAGCACAGTCCAACGCGTGTTAGCAGGCGAGGAAGTTTTGCCCATGCCTCCAGAGCCAGAACCGGCAACGGAAGGCGTCGCCCTCTACATGTGGAAAAAGAAGCTCGGTCGCGGTTGTGCTCGGATAATCGACACTCTGACAAATCGTGGCGAACTCTCCACGGATGAAATCGCCCACCTAACCGGACTGACGTCTCGAACCGTCCATGACAACCTCGCCGTGCTGCGACGGAACACGCTGGTTGAAAGTTGCAACGGCAAGCACGTGCTCAGAAAACCGTGTGAAGAATGTCGGCAGGTACGCCAGGCGTTGTTTTCTACAAGCCATCATCGAAGCGTCAGCACCGCCGAGCGGCTACTGAAAACCGTGCAGCACAG